>NZ_DBHLDX010000011.1:0-45479 GCF_057312375.1 Fretibacterium sp. | reverse complement strand
TGCGCCAGGTGAACTGCTGGCGCGAGGCCGCAGCGCCGCTCAGCGGCAGCTCGACCCATCCCCAGGGGGTTACCAGGATGAAGCGCAGCGTCACGCCCTGCTCGGTCAGCGCGTCCACGTGGGCCGCGTAGCGCATGACGTCGTCGAAGATGAAGGTGTCGCTCACGATCCAGACGCGCTTGCAGTTGGGGCGGTTGAAGAGCGCCGCGTAGTCGATGGCCGTGCGCAGGCCGCTCTCGTAGTCCGGGGGCGGCGTCAGGCTCACGACGATCACGTCCGCCCTGCCGTCGGGGCGGTGGGTGTTGGGGATCAGGTCGACGTACTCCTCCAGCTCCTCAAGGCTCTCGAAGAGCGTGTCCACGCCGGGGCCCTCATCGTCCTCATCCTCGCCCTCGAACAGGGCGGAGAAGGGGTCGACGCCGCGGTTGGCCGGCGCGTTGATGGTGTCCCGCATCCACCCCTGGATGCGGGAGAGCGCGTCCAGGATGTACTGCGGGTACTCCGTCATGGAGATCGCCGAGATGAGGTCGTTGACGGTCATATCCCTGCCGGAATCGTTCTTCTTCTGGTCCATGGTGTCTTCTCCTTCCCGGACGGGCCGCGTCCGGATACAGTATAGCACAGAGCTTTTGGAATGGCGGCGAAAAGGGGCCCCTAGGGCAGGAGCAGCTTTGCCGCGATGAGGAGCGTCCCGACGACGGTACTCAGGATCGTGTGGACCTCGCTCCGGCGAAGGACCGCCCAGCTGAAGGGCCCGCAGACCGTACCCGGCCATGAGCGGGGGAAGAAGGCCCCCACCCGCGCCCGATAGGCGCGGTACTCCTCGCCGAACCTCTGAAGGAGAAAGGACTCCTCATGGGGGATGATGACGAGGCCGTACAGGAGGACGAAGCCCGCGAGGAAGGCTCCCGCGGCCCAGGGGCCGGCCATCAGTCCCCAACCCAGCCCGATGAGGCCGTTGCCGAAGTAGAGGGGGTTGCGCATGAGAGCGTAGGGCCCCCAGGTGACCAGCCGCTCCGCTCCCACGGCCTCTCCACGGTAGCGCCCGATGGAGCCCGCGGCCCAGAAGCGCCACAGTTGCCCCAGCGCTACGGGCACAAGCCCCAGCGCCACGGAGCGCGGCGTCGGGCGCGCGACGGCCAGGATCAGGACGAAGAGGGCCGTCCACAGCCCGCCTCTCAGTTGAAAGGCCCGCTCGCGCAGCGTCACGGCTGCGGTCCCTTCGCCCTTTCGTCCTTCAGGGCCTCCTCCTCCGGTGCGGCCCCCTGGTGCAGGTCCTCCGAGACGCCCCAGCCCAACATGCGCACCACCACCACGACCCCCATGAAGATCGAGAGGTACTCCGTGAAGAAGCGCCAGATGATGGCCATGATGCCCGCCATGTTCCAGGGCATGAGCATCCCGAAGAGGAGGGCGCCGCCTCCTTCTGCGACGCCGCTGGCCCCTGGAGTGGGGACGAAGTAGAGGATGAACATGAACACGGCCTGGATGGCCACGGCCTCGCTGTAGCGGAAGGGAAGTCCCACCGCGTGCATCAGGATGGGCAGGACGGTGAAGAGCGCGAGCAGGTGCATGACGGAGAGGCCCGCCGCGAGGAGCAGGTAGAGCCGGCCCGAGCGGGATTGGAAGAGCAGCTTGAAGTTCAGGAGGTAGTTGTCCATCTCCCGGTCCAGCCACTGAAACGAGCGGATGATCGTCCGCTGGGAGCGCAGGAGCTTCAGCCGCCGGCCCCAGAGGATGAGGACCTTGGCCAGGCGCTTGAAGGCCTTTGGACGCGCTATGGTAAAGGCGATGAAGACCCAGGTGGCGAGGATGACGACGAAGACGTAGGAGACGATGCCCTTCAGGAAGGGGCTGCGCTGCAGGATCGCCGGGTCCAGCACCAGCACGGTGGGCACCACGACGCTCAGGATCAGGACGGTGAGCATCGTGCGCACCAGCGTGATGGCGATGCCCTTCCCGATGGCGACGCCCTTCTTGTACAGGACGTAGACCTGGAAGGGGCCGCCGCCGCTCTGCATGGGGGTGACGGCGCTGCCGAAGTAGTTGAGCCATGTCAGCACGAGCCCCATGGGAAGGCTGACGTGTTCCTGCGCCGCGCAGGACAGGGCGCAGAATCGTCCCGCGTCGCACAGCCAGGTGAAGAACACGACGCCGAGCGCCCCCAGGAGCGCGAGCTTATCCGCGTGAAGGAGCGAGCGCAGGGTTCCCGCGTCGACGCTCTTTGCGATGATGACCGAGTTCGCGGCAAAAGCCAGCAGGACGAACACGATAAGGCCTTTTCGAAGGGACAAGCGACATTCCTCCAGCAATAGAAATTTATGGCGGGCCGGCGACGGGACGAAGGCGTCAGCCGCCGGGGACGTTCCACCGCCGGAAGGTCAAAGGGGGCACAGCGGCCCCCACCCCCCTGGGGCGTTCCCCTCCCCGCGTGGGCGAGGTCATCTGAAAAACCTTCCGTATTCTAGCACAAGCACGACGCTCCCGCGACGGCCCTCAACTTTTCGCCCCCGTCGCCGATAACCTTAACGGGATAGCGGGCGGCGCATCGGGTGTAAAATATCGAGGTGGCGGACGAGGATGGATCCGCGCCGCCGTCTGGATTTCAAGCATTCAACAGGAGGTTGCTGTCATGGCTTCTACGACCGTGTCGGGCGTTGCGTCAGGGATCGACTGGGAGGGCATCATCAAGAAGATGACCGAGATGGCCTCCAAGCCCGCGCAGGTTCAGGTGAACAAGCGGAAGAACCTGAACAACAAGAAGACCCTCTTTGAGGAAATGAAGGTCGCGATGCAGAAGATGCACTCCTCGATCTCCTCGCTGAAGCTGCCCTCGACCTATCGGGCCAAGGAGGTGAAGGTGGAGCGCTTGGACTCGAACGGCTCCTACAAGGGCGTGCTGACGGCCTCCGTCACGAGCGACGCGGAGGTCAACGTCTACAACCTTGAGGTCCAGCAACTGGCCCGGGCTCAGTTGCAGCGGTCAAACTCCTTCTCGGGCTCGCTGTCCGACGTCTTCCAGGGTCCCTTGCAGGGCCTGACCAGCACCCGCCTTTGGATCAGCTCCGGGGGGCGGAAGGCCCAGGTGGACGTCCTCGCCTCGGACACCTTGGATTCGCTGGCCAAACGCATCAACACGACGATCAAGACCATGAACCCGCCCATGGGGGTCACGGCCTCCGTCGTGGACGGACGGCTGATCCTGAAGAGCGACAAGACGGGCCTGGAGGAGACGACCTCCAAGGAGGTCATCAAGCGCTCCGACCAGTCCTGGGACGCCCTCTCCACCCTCTCCATCGACCCGTCCACGCTGTCGGGCGGCGACGTCACCGTCACGGGGGACGGCAAGACTTGGATGAACGGCAAGGACTTCGACGTGGTGGGGAACCAAATCCGCTGGCGCGAGTACGACGACCAGACGGCCAAGGCCGGCGACACCTATCACGTGACCTATAAGGCGAAGGCGGGCGACGTCTACTCCAGGGAGATCACCCGGGCCTCGGGGGACCTCCTGGACCGCACCGCGCTGGACTTCGTTCCCCACAGCGCGACCCTGACCGCAGGCACGTCCAAGATCACGATCAAGGACGAGGACGGGGCCTCCTACGAGTACGGCACCGCCTTCACCCTGGCGGGCAAGTCCATCGTCTGGAAGGGCGACAACCGGCCGGCGGACGGCAAGAAGTACACGGTGACCTACGAGCCGGCGAATGACGAGGAGTTAACCCTCCAGGTGAAGCGGGGAGACACGGACGAGATCAAAGATTCGGGTAACGCTATAACCTATTCGTCGATTGCCGGGGGCACGGCCGTCATCACGCAGGGGGGTAAGACGTACCGGGAGGGCGAGGACTTCGACCTCATCGCGGGCACGGACGGAAAGGCCAACGTTCGCTGGCGCCGCGAGGCGGCCTGGAGCGCTCCAAAACCCGGCGCTGACTACACCCTCTCCGTCTCGGGGCTGACGGGAGGGGGCAAGACCTTTAGCGTGACGCGCACCGATACAGATTCGCTCATTATGAAGGACCGTGGGTTCTCCACGGCAGAGGGCACGATCGCGAAGGTGGAGTACGGCAATCTTTCCACGGCTGGCACCCTGGGGGTCGCGAATACCGGCTCGGGCTCGCCCAAGACGTTTACGTTCACCTGGACTCCGACGTCTACGCCCACGCATCTGACTGGCCTTCCCAATGCCGGCACGGAACTTACCGTCAACTACAAGCGTCGGGCGAACACCTTCACGCTGTCCGACAACGGCTCGGGGCTCCTGAGCGCCCTGGGGCTGGATCTGAAGGACGCGGAGCACTTCACGGAGGCTCAGGACGCCGTCATGCTGCTGGACGGGAACAAGGTGACGCGCTCCTCCAACGACATCGGCGCGGACTACGGCAACGAACTGATCAAGGGCATGACCCTCAAGTTGAAGGGCGTCGGCAAGGTGTCGATGGACGTGGAGCACGACGCGGAGAAGGCGGTCAAGGCCATTGAGGGCTTCGTGGAGAGCTACAACGACCTGATGGGCTGGATCAACACCCGCTCCTCCGAGAAGGAACTGGACAAGTCCGCCAAGGCCACGGTGGACGCCAACGACTTCCGCATGAGGTGGGGCGCGCTCTACGGCAACTCGCTCCTGCGCGACTGCAAGAGCCGCCTGCGCACCATTGTCTCTCAGGACTACACCTTTACCTTCAAGGAACGGAAGAGCGCGGACGCCCTCTACGGCACGATGGCCCGGAACGGGCTGGCCGGCGAGGCGACCCTGCGCGTGAAGGTGGGGGACCGCTCCGCCGATATCCCCGTGAAGCCGGAGGACACCCTGGAGACCATCGCGGAGAGGATCAACGACACCTCGAAGGGAGGGGTGGCGGCGGCCCTGCACTACGACGGCGAGGGGAAGGAGAAGAACTACGTCCGGGCCTCGGTGGAGGGCGACCGGCTTGTGGTCCGGGCGGCCGACAAGACGGAGGTTTCCCTCTCCGGCCAGGCCGCTATGAAGGCCCTCAAGCTGAACTACACCTACCGGGGCGCCTACCAGCTGGGGCTCAAGACGACGAAGGACGACTACGGCAAGAGCGGCAAGCTGGAGTTCGACTCGAAGGATTTCATGAAGGCCATGACGAGGAACCCCGAGGAGGTTCAGCAACTGATGGTGTCCTTCGCGGGCGAGATGGACACCTACTGCAAGTCGATGCTGAGGTCCTCCGAAGGGGGAACCTCCGGGACGCTGACCCGCGAGATCGGGGATCTCGCCAAGCAGATCAGCAACATCGACAAGGACCTGGAGAAGTTCCAGAAGCGTCTGGAGGAGAAGCAGGAAGCCCTGCGCAGGCGGTACGCCAGCGCAGAGAACCGGATCGCCAAGCTCTCGCAGCAGGCCAATGCCCTCAGCAACATCATTGGGATGATGCAGCAGAACAACAAGGGGTCGGGCTCGCAGTCCTCGTAGTCCGGCCCGTTGCAGGGTCCGGATGGTGCGAAGACGGCGCCGCGGCATGGAGTCCCTCCATGCCGCGTTTTTTATGCCTCGGACGGCGGACCTCAAGCCCTCCGCGCTATGTTATCATTATGTGCGGACGGCGCGGGGGAACCGACGCCCTACGGAGGTGCTTTTGTCTTGAAGGAGTTGGAGCGTGAAGGCGGGCACTATTTCGGTGAGATCGTGGAGATCATCGAGCGGCTGCGCGCGCCGGGCGGCTGCCCCTGGGACCGGAAGCAGACCATGGAGAGCCTGCGCTCCTGCATCACGGAGGAGGCCTACGAGCTGGCGGACGCCATCACGCGGCGCGATATGGCGGGCGTGAAGGAGGAGGCGGGGGACCTGCTGCTCCAGGTGGTGTTCATCGCGTCTTTGGCGCGGGAGTCCGGAGCCTTCGACATGAGGGACGTGGTCCGGGGAATATGCGACAAGCTGATCCGCCGCCACCCCCACGTCTTCGGCACGGAGGAGGCCCGCGACAGCGACGCGGTGCTGCGCAACTGGGAGCGCATCAAGGCCGAGGAACGGCAGGAGAAGCACCAGGACCTCTCCATCCTGGCGGGAGTGCCGGAGGGCCTGCCGCCCCTGCTCAAGGCCAGCCGCCTTCAGGGCAAGGCCGCCCACGTGGGCTTCGACTGGCCCGATGGCGACGCGGCCCCTCTCTTCGCCAAGCTGGACGAGGAGCTGGACGAGCTGTGGGAGGCCACGAGCCGTGGGGACGCCCGGGACGTGGAGGAGGAGCTGGGGGACGTGCTGTTCATGACCGTCAACCTGGCGCGCCGCCTGAAGGTGGACCCGGATGCGGCGCTATCCCGTGTCTGCACCAAGTTCAAGGACCGCTTCCAACTGATGGAGCGCATGGCCGCGGAGGAAGGCCGGACGATGTCCGACCACTCACTGGAGGAGCTGGACGCCCTGTGGGACCGCGCCAAGGAGCGCCTGCTCCGCGAGGAGGAGCGGGGCCGCGGGCCGTCCCCACGCTGAGGCCCTACGGTTTTTTTATCGAGTACGGAACGAATCGGCGGCTGATCGCCGAGGGATCACTTAAAGAATCGGCGCGGCGCCGGTCGCCGCGGACAGAGCACGGAGGTTTGTGATGGGTGAGGCAAGAAGGGTTCGCATCACGGAAACGGTGCTGAGGGACGCGCATCAATCCCTCATCGCCACGAGGATGAGCACGAAGGATATGCTGCCCATCCTGGAGAGGATGGACGAGGCGGGCTATTGGGCCCTTGAGATGTGGGGAGGCGCGACGTTCGACAGCTGCATGCGCTTCCTGGACGAGGACCCCTGGGACCGCCTGCGCCTGATCCGGTCCCGGGTCAAGAGGACGAAGCTGCAGATGCTCCTGCGTGGCCAGAACCTGGTGGGCTACCGTCACTATGCGGACGACGTGGCGCGGGAGTTCGTCAAGCGCGCCGTGGGCAACGGCATTGACATCGTGCGCATCTTCGACGCGCTGAACGACCTGCGCAACGTGGAAACGACGGCGGATCAGGTGAAGAAGGAGGGGGCGCACCTCCAGCTCTGCATTTCCTACACGCTGTCCCCCGTCCACACCCTGGAGGCCTTCGCGGAGATGGCCCAGAAGATGGCGGAGATGGGGGCGGACTCCATCGCCATCAAGGACATGGCAGGCCTCCTGAACCCCGTGGATTGCGCGAAGCTGGTCCGGGCCATCAAGGAACGGGTGAGCCTGCCCATCGAAATCCACAGCCACTCCACTACGGGCCTTGCGTCCATGACGTACTACGCGGGACTGGAGGCCGGCGCGGACATCGTGGATACGGCGATCTCCCCCTTCTCCCTGGGCACCAGCCAGCCCCCCACGGAGTCCATGGTGGCGGCGCTGGCGGGTGGGGAGTTGGACACGGGCATCGACCTCGAGAAGCTGCTCCCCGTGTGTGAGCACTTCAAGAAGGTCCGTGAGAAGTATAAGGCCCTTTTGCCGGCCGTGGCGGGTGTCAACATCAATATCCTGCGCTACCAGATTCCGGGCGGCATGTACTCCAACCTCGTGAACCAACTGAAGGAGCAGAACGCGCTGGACAAGCTGGAGGACGTTCTGAAGGAGGTGCCGGTGGTGCGCAAGGCCATGGGCTACCCGCCCCTCGTGACGCCCAGCAGTCAGATGGTGGGCACCCAGGCGACGCTGAACGTCCTGACGGGCCAGCGCTGGAAGGTGATCCCCAAGGAGATTCGCCTGTACTTCCAGGGCTACTACGGTCAGCCGCCGGCGCCGGTGGACCCGGAGGTCCGGAAGATCGCCATCGGCGACGAGGAGCCCATCACGTGCCGCCCGGCGGACAAGCTCGACCCGGAGATGGACGAAGCGCGCAGGGCCGTGAGGGCCTGGTCGCTGCAGCCGGAGGACGCGCTGACCTGGGTCATGTTCCCGGCGGTTGCGAAGGACTTCCTGCCGCGCAGGTTCGGCAGGGTGACGAAGCGCGACATCGGCTTCGGAGACCCCGTGGACGGCATGGCCTACCCGGTGTAAAGACGCCATGGACGAGCTGAGGCAGGGGCGCGCCGTGCCCCCATATGCGGAGATGGTGCCGCTGGTTGGCGAGGGCGCGATGGCGCGCCTCGTCGGGCCTCACGACGAGAACCTGGAGGCCGTGGAGGCCCGGTATCCCGTGTCCCTCTCCGTCCGGGAGGGGGCCGTGCGGGCGTCGGGGCCGGACGAGGAGCCCGTCCGCATCGTCGCCCGCCTCCTGCGGGAGCTGGCGGCGGTGGCGGAGAGCGGGCACGAGGTTCGGGCCGCCGACGTGAGGCGCGCGATGGACGCCCTGGCGGAAGGGCGCGAGCCGAAGCTGGAGGCGCTCTACAGCGAGGTCATCTGCACGACGGCGCGGGGCAAGCCCATCCGCCCCAAGACCGCGGGGCAGAGGGCCTACGTCCGGGCCATCCGGGCGAACGACATCCTCTTCGCGGTGGGGCCGGCCGGGACGGGCAAGACGTACCTGGCGGTGTGCGAGGCCGTTTCCATGCTCAAGGAGGGCAGGATTAGCCGCATCGTGCTGGTGCGGCCCGCCGTCGAGGCGGGTGAGAGCCTGGGCTACCTTCCGGGGGACCTGCGAGAGAAGGTGGAGCCCTACGTTCGGCCGCTCTACGACGCATTCTACGACCTCCTGTCCCCGGAGCGCTTCGCGCGCTGCGCGGACAAGGGCGTCATCGAGATCGTCCCCCTGGCCTACATGAGGGGTCGGACCCTGAACGACAGCTTCATCATCCTGGACGAGGCCCAGAACACGACCCCCCCGCAGATGAAGATGTTCCTGACGCGGCTTGGCTTCGGGTCCCGAGCCGTGGTCACGGGGGACGTCACGCAGATCGACCTGCCCCAGGGCCGCCCTTCCGGCCTCCTGAGCGTCCGGGAGATATTGAAGGGCATCGAGGGCATCGGGTTCTTTGACCTGACGGATGCGGATGTGGTCCGTCACGAAATCGTCCAAAAGGTGGTTCAGGCCTACGAACGCTATGAAAAGGATAATGCTTGATTCCGGCGCCGTGCCCGCGGACAGGGCGCGGCGCGCGGCGCTCCTGCGGGACTACCTCGTTCCCGTCCTCATCCTGCTGATCGCGGGCGTTTCCATCGTTCTGGTTCAGTGGGCGGTCCTCAGGAACTCGGAGCGCGGCTACCAGACGGGGCGCCCCTCGCCGGAGACCTACCGCGTCGTGTCGCCGATCCGGTACGACGACCACACGGCGGCGGAGGCGCTGCGCAGGATGGCCAACGAGAGCGTAGTGGGCGTCACCGTGCGCGACGTGGCGGCGAAGGACCGCCTGAATCGACGTCTTACGGAGCTTCGTGCGGTTCAGAGCCCCGCGCAGGAGGAGGTGACCTTCATTCCCGCTCCCCTCCTGAACGCCATCGTCAGCCTGAGCGACGACAGGCGGCAGAAGCTACTGGACCTGACGTCCCGCGTGGGGAACGCCTACATCGACCGGCTGGAGTCGGGCGACGCGATGGGGAACTCCACGAAGGCCGCGCTCTTGTGGACGGAGATCAACCGGGAGAACCCCTCCGCCGAGGACGCGAACCTGGTCTACCAGATCCTCGCGAAGCTCGGGGACCTCGTCTATCACGTGGACAGCAAGCTGACGGAAGGGGTGCGCCGCCTGGCGGAGAAGGGCATCCCGTCCATCGTCCGGCGCCTGGAGCCGGGGGACGTCATCGTCGAGCTGGGGCAGGTCGTCACGCCTCAGATCGCGTCCCTGCTCCACATGCAGGGCTACGCGGAGGACGCCTTCCCCATGGTGCAGCTGATCATCGTCCTGGTCCTGGTTATGGTCCTTCCGCTGTGGCTTGAGGTCCTGGGGCGCGACGTGGGGCACAACCGCCCCTCCTGGATGTGCATCGTCTTCACCGTCGCCGTTTCGTGGCTCTGCGGCGCTCTGGCGGCCCGCCTCGGCTCCGCCGGAGCCGGCGTCCTGCCTGCCGTCCTGACGGTCTGCCTCTGCGTTTCCGGGTCCTTCGCCTTCAGCGTGGCGCTGGCGGGGACGGCGTCGGGGGTGTTCATCATCATGGGGCTTTTGGTTTCGGACCTGCTCCTCCTGCTGTCCATGTCGGTGATCGCCTCCACGGCGGGCTTCTACCTGCTGATGCGCCTGGACTCGCGGGAGCAGCTGACGCGGCGGGTGTTCGCGCTGGCGGTCCTCATGGCCCTGACCAACGTCCTCATTCGCTGGCTCGAGGGCTTCCCGCTGGATGCGGATTCCTTCCGCATCTTTCCGGTCCCCGGCGCCTTCTGGATGGAGAGCGGACGGTTTGTCCTCGTCGAGCTGGTGATGTGCGTCGTCATCACCCTGCTGCTTCCGATGGTGGAGAGCTACATTGGAGTGCTGTCGATCCTGCGGCTGCGGGAGCTGAGCCACCCGTCGAGCCCCCTGCTGCGCGAGCTGCAGCGCTCCGCCCCCGGTACCTACCAGCACTGCCTCACGATAGCGACGCTGATCGAGGAGCCCGCCATGGCCCTGGGGATGGACATCAACCTGGTGAAGGCGGGCGCCTATTACCACGACATCGGCAAGCTTCACGACCCCCTTTTCTTCGTCGAGAACCAGGGAGGCGGCTTCAACCCCCACGACGGCATGAGCCCGACGCTGTCGGCCTACACCATCATCTCCCACGTCCGCTACGGGTTGGACAAGGCCCAGGAGAACGGCCTGCCGCGCCGGCTCCGGGACTTTATCGCGGAACACCACGGCACGACCTGCGTCCGCTACTTCTACAACAAGGCGCTGGCCAAGGCCAAAGAGGGGAAGGAGGGAGAGGTGGACCGTTCCTCCTTCTGCTACCCCGGCCCCCGGCCCCAGTCCCGCGAGACGGCGCTCCTGATGATCGTGGACTCCCTTGAGGCCGCGGTGCGCAGCATGGGACTAGACCAGGAGCTTCAGGAGCAGGGGTCGGAGGGAGTGGAGGCCTCCCACGACAGCGGCCGGACGGCGCACCCCAACCGGGGCCGCAGCCAGTCCATCAAGGCGTTGGAGCGGACCATCGATCAGGTGATCGCCAGCAAGATGGCGGAGGGGCAGTTCGACGACGTGGACTTCACCCTGAAGGACGTCACCTGCATCAAGGCGGCGCTCCTGCGGGCGCTGCTCAACATGTACCACACCCGGCGGGTCCGGAAGATCGAGCGTCCCCAGTCGGGGCGGACGGAGCCGATCGCCGGGAAGGAGTCGCCGGCGCCTTGAGCTGGACCGCCCGATCTGCGGCCGTGCCTTCGGGGCGCGGCCGCGCCCTTGTGGTATACTTTCAAAACGGCGTCCCCGCGGGCGGGAGCGCCGGATGGGGCGGCACCGTTGCCGCGCGACTTCGTCTTTTGCGGCCTTGGGGCCGTTTGAACTCTTTGGGGGGTATTTTCTCTTGAAGTTAGTGTTGAGCGTCGAGGCCCCGGAGGGCGGGGATCCTCAAAATCCCGTTCCGATATCCGCGTGGAGCGCGTTTGAACCGGTGCTGGAGGAGGAACTTCTGGACCTCTTCCCGGAGATGGCCGGCTATGGGAACGTGGAGGTGTCCATCTCCATCCTGAGTCCGGAGGAGATTCGGGCGGTGAACCAGGACTACCGGGAGTGCGACGAGGCGACGGACGTGCTGTCCTTCCCCATGTGGGAGGAGGACGGACGCTTCACGCCGGACTCGATGCTGGCCGGCTCCGTCCTGCCCCTGGGGGACGTGATGATCTGTCCGGGGGAGGCGCGCGCGCGAAACGACGCGGCGTCGGAGGAGGAGGCGCTGTGCCTGGTGCTAGCCCACTCCTTCCTGCACCTCCTGGCCTGGGACCACGACACGGAGGAACGACAGGCCGCCATGTGGGATCGTCAGGCGCGCCTTCGGGATCGCCTTTTGGCCGCGCTGGCCTCCGCCGGACGGGAGGCGCGCTGAGATGGGAGGGATCGACGCGCACGCCCTCGCCGGCGCGTTGAAGGACGGCCTGTGGTTCCTGTTCCTGTTCCTCCTCTCCGCCCTTTTCAGCGCGGCGGAAACGGCCATCACGACGACGGGGCGGAGCCGTCTGTTCCTCCTGCAGGAGAGCCGGCCGTTTCTCCGCTCCGTGCTTCAGTGGATCGTCGACGACGTGCAGCAGCCGCTCACGGTCTGCCTGATCTCCAATAACGTCGTAAACATCGCCGCCAGCACGCTGGCCTCCAGCATCGCGCTGCACGTGTTCGGACCTCGCGCGCTGGTATGGGTGGTGCCCATCATGACGCTCCTCATCGTCATCTTCGGCGAGATCCTGCCGAAGAGCGCTGCGATGGTCCACCCCGAGGGCATCCTGCTGTTCACGTCCCCCTTCCTTCGCTTGCTCTCCTTCGTCCTGCTGCCCTTCGCGTGGCTGATGCGGAAGTGCGTGAACTTCATCGGCTTCCTGCTGCACCTGAACCTGGAAACGAAGAAGGTGTTCGTGACGCGGGACGAGATCGAGCAGGTGGTGAAGATCGGGGAGGAGAGCGGCGCCCTGGAGGCCTCGGAGCGCCGCATGATCGACGGGATCATCGACTTCGACGAAACCCGCGTCCACGAGATCATGGTGCCCCGGACGGACATGCTGACGCTCGAGGCGGAGGACACGCTGGAGGAGGCCGTGAACCTTTTCATCGAGCACGGGCACTCCCGCATCCCCGTCTACGAGGAGAACCTGGATAACGTCGTCGGCATCCTCTACGTGAAGGACACGCTGAAGTGCCTGCGGGACGCGGACCTGAGCTGCGAGGTGCGGAGCCTGCTGCGCCGGCCCATCTTCGTTCCGGAGACGATTCGGACGGCGGAGCTGCTGGAGGCCATGCGGCGGGACCACATCCACATCGCCATCGTCGTGGACGAGTATGGCGGCGTGGCGGGCCTCGTGACCATGGAGGACATCCTGGAGGAGATCGTTGGGGAAATCCAGGACGAGTACGACCAGGAGGCGCCCGACATCCAGAGGATGGAGGACGGCAGCTACCTCGTCCAGGGCAGCACCAGCCTCGAGGACCTGAGCGAGGCGCTGGGCTGTCCCTTCGAGTCCGAGGACGCGGAGAGCCTGGGAGGGCTGGTGCTCCTCCTGTCGGGGGGCTTCCCACGGGCGGGCGACGAGTTCCTCTATCGGGATTGGCGAATCAAGGTCGTGGACCTTGGTGAGCACCGGATCAAGGTCCTGAGCATGAGGCGGAAGGACGCCGGGGCTTCCGCTTGAGGCGTTTTGAGGGGGAGGGGATCGTGATGGACGGAGAGGGACGGAGCGCGTGGCCCTTCCGAGAGGTGACGCCGGAGGCGCTTCTGGCGAGGGCGGAGGCCGCCGCGTGGCGCGCCTACGTGCCCTATTCGCGCTTTCGCGTGGGGGCGGCACTGCTCATGGAAGACGGCGCCGTGGTGACCGCCGGCAACGTGGAGAACGCCTCCTACGGCCTCACCCTCTGTGCGGAGCGCTGCGCCGTGGCCGTCATGGTCGCGCAGGGGCGGCGTTCCCCCGTGGCCGTGGCCGTGGTTGGGTTTGGGGTGGAGGAGCGGGAGCGCCGCGGCGTCGTCCCCTGTCCCCCCTGCGGTGCCTGCCGTCAGACGCTCATGGAGTTCAACCCGGAGCTGCGGGTGGTGCTGGCCTCGGAGGAGGGGCCGCAGATCTTCGCGCTGTCGGAGCTTCTGCCTCACGCCTTCACGCTGAGCGAGGGGGGCCGCCGGTGAGTGGGGCTGCGGCGGCGGGCCTCCGGTGCGGCGTGGTGGCGCTGGTGGGGCGCCCCAACGTGGGCAAGTCCTCCCTGGTGAACGCGCTCCTTCGGGCGCGGGCGGCCGTGGTGTCCCCCAAGCCCCAGACGACGCGCAGCGCCGTGCGCTGCATCTACAACGACGAGCGGGCTCAGATCGTCTTTACGGACACGCCGGGGCTCTACTGCCCCAGGGACAGACTGGGGCGCTTCCTGACGGAGTCCGCCGCGGCGGCGCTGGAGGACGCGGACGCCGCCTGCTGGATCGTGGAGGCGGGGGACCGAAGCCTCCGAGCGGAGGACCGGGAGGCGGCCCGGGCGCTGGCGGACTTCAAGGGCCCCGTCGTCCTGGTGGCGAACAAGGCGGACGCCGCGGACCCCGAAGGGGCCTTTGAGCTCTACGGCAGGTTGCGCCCCTTCGCGGGCCGTGCCGCCGTTTCGGCAAAGATGGGGCGGGGGATCGAGGCCCTCGTGGACCTGCTCCTGCCCTTTTTGCCGGAGGGGACGCCCTGGTACGACCCGGACGTCCTGATGGACACGACGGAGCGGTTCATGGCCTCCGAGGCGATCCGAGGCCACGTGCTGGCCCTGCTGCGGGACGAGGTGCCCCACTGCACGGCGGTGGAGGTTCAGGAGTACAAGAGCCCGGAGGAGTACCCGGACCGGAAGCGGCTCTACATCCGCGCAGCCCTTATCGTGGAAACGGAGGGGCAGAAGGCCATCCTCATCGGCGCGTCGGGGTCCATGATCAAGCGGATCGGCCGCGCCGCCCGGACGGAGCTGGAGGAGATCACGGGCCTGCCGGTCTACTTGGACCTGTGGGTAAAGGTTTCCCCGCGCTGGCGACAGTCGGAGGCCGTGCTGCGCCGTCTGGGCTATGCCTGATGCCGAGGCAGGGGCTCCTCTCGGCGTCGGGCACGGTGCTGTCCCGCCGGAGGGCAGGGGAGGGCGGGCTGAGGCTGACGCTCCTGCTGAAGGGGCAGGGCCTGACCTGGGCCTCGGCCCCCGGAGCGGAGCGGGGCCGCGTGCGCCTGGGCGGAGGGACGGAACCCTTCGTGTGGGGCGTCTTCGGCCTGTACCGAGGGCGCAGCGGCGGGCTCTACGTGAACAGCGTGGACGTCGCGAAGGACATGCTCTTCCTCCGGCGCCGGCCCGAAGCGTTGCGGCTGGCCGTGAGCTGGTCCAGGCTCCTGACGCGCCTTTTGATGGCGGACCACCCGGCGGACGACGTGCTGGCGAACCTCTACTGGAACATGACGCTCCTGGCCGCACCTGAGGTCCCCGTGCCGGCGGTGAACTGGCGCTTCCTGCGGCGCTGGCTCGTCCTGTGGGGGCTGGCGCCGGACCTGACGCGCTGCGCCCGCTGTGGGGCGCGGCCGAAACGGGCGGCCTGGACGGAGGAAGGGCTGCTGTGCCCGGACTGCGCGCCGGACGCGGCGCGGACCCATCCGGCCTTTACGGCCGAGGAGCTGGCGCTGCTCCTGCGCGTGGCGGAGTCCTCCGCGGACGCGCTGCCCCGCGCCTTCGGCTCTTTTGAGGGACGGGGGCCGGCCGGAGGCGGAGAGCCCTTTGCCGTCGCCGCACGCTGTGCGGCGGGCCTGCTGGAGGGCGGGGCGCGGTAGCCGCGCAGGGCGGCGTCGAGCGCCTTCCGAGCCCGCGTCAATTTCGTCAATTTAAGAGAGAGCGCTTCCGAACGCCTTTGCTGCGCCTGAGGCGGCTTGTCTTCTGCGGCCGTCGATGCGTCAATCAGCGCGATTCAGCGCTTCCCTAAGGAGAGATGAGGTTTCATGAACTTTCAGGAACTGTGCTTTCGGCTTCAGCGCTTCTGGAGCCAGAAGGGCTGCGTGGTGCGGCAGCCGTACGACGTCGAGGTCGGCGCGGGGACGATGAACCCCGCCACGGCGCTGCGGGTGCTGGGGCCGGAGCCGTGGCGAACCGCCTACGTGGAGCCGTCGCGCCGTCCGGCCGACGGGCGCTACGGCCAGAACCCCAACCGCCTTCAGCACTACTATCAGTATCAGGTCATCATCAAGCCGGCGCCGGCCAACATCCAAGACCTCTACATTGAAAGCCTGACGAGCCTGGGGATCGAGCCCGAAGAACACGACATCCGCTTCGTCGAGGACGACTGGGAGAACCCCTCCACGGGCGCCTGGGGCCTGGGGTGGGAGGTGTGGCTGGACGGGATGGAGATCACGCAGTTCACCTACTTCCAGCAGCTGGGCGGCGTGAACATGGAGGCCGTTCCGGCCGAGCTGACCTATGGCCTGGAGCGCATCGCCATGTACGTTCAGAAGGTGGACAGCGTCTACGACCTGAAGTGGACGGACAGCGTCACCTACGGCGACGTACACCTCCAGGGCGAGATCGAGCACTCCCGCTACAACTTCGAGGTGGCGGACACGGACATGCTCTTCAAGCTGTTCCGGGCCTACGAGGCCGAGGCGGGCCGCATCCTGGACGCCGGCCTGGTGCTGCCCGCCTACGACTACGTGCTGAAGAGCTCCCACACGTTCAACCTCCTGGACGCCCGCGGGGCCATCAGCGTCACGGAGCGCACCAGCTACATCGGGCGGGTCCGCGCCCTGGCCTGCCGCTGCGCTGCGGCCTGGCGCAAGCAGCGCGAGGACATGGGCTTTCCGCTGATGGGGCGGTTTGACGCCGCCCGCGCCGGAGAATCGTTCTTCGAGGGGGGGAATGCGTGATGGCGCTGAAGAACGTGGTGCTGGAGATCGGAACGGAGGAGATCCCCTATCGTTTTATACCGGACGCGCTGGCGGCGCTGAAGCAGGGGGCCGCCTCCGCCCTGACGGGAAGCCGGATTGGCTTCAAGGACGTGAACGCTTACGCCACGCCTCGCCGCCTGGTGCTGATCGCGTCGGGGGTTGAGGAACAACAGCAGGCCCTGATGGAGAGCTTCAAGGGGCCGCCCTTGGCCTCGGCCTACGACGACGAGGGGAACCCCACGCGGGCGGCCCTGGGCTTCGCGAAGAGCCGGGGCGTTTCGGTGGACGACCTGAAGAGGGATACGGTGAAGGGCGTTGAGTACGTCATGGCGGAGGTCCGCGAGGAGGGCCGCGCCACCCGGAGCGTCCTGCCGGACCTGCTGCGCGGCCTCATCGAGGGGCTGACCTTCCCCAAGAGCATGTACTGGAACGATCCCGGCGTGCGCTTTGCGCGGCCCATCCGCTGGATTCTGGCCCTTGCGGACGACCAGGTGATCCCCTTCAGCTTCGCCGGCGTGGAGAGTGGACGGATGACGAGCGGGCACCGCTTCATGGGCAAGAAGGCCATCGAGGTGAAGGACGCTGCGGACTTCATGGGGGCGCTGTTCGAGAACAAGGTCATCCTGGACCAGGACCGGCGCCGCCAGGAGATGCTGGCAGCGGTCACGAAGCTGGAGAACCAGTTCGAGGGGAACCTGAAGGCGGAGCTGCCGCCCGAGCTGGTGGAGGAGAACCTCTACCTGGTGGAGTACCCCGTTCCTTTCGTCGGCTCCTTTGACGCGCGCTACCTGGAGATTCCTGAGGAGGTGCTGGTCACCTCCATGAAGAAGAACCAGAAGTACTTCCCGGTCCGCAACGCGGACAGCAAGAAGCTGGCGAACTTCTTCATCGGCGTCAGCAACAACCGGGCGGAGAACATGCAGGTGGTCCGGGAGGGCAACGAGCGCGTCCTGAGGGCGCGCCTTGAGGACGCCGCCTTCTTCTGGAAGGAGGACCTCAAGCGCTCCCTCTCCTCCTACGTCGACCGCTTGAAGGACGTGACCTACCAGGAGAAGCTGGGAAGCATGAAGGAGAAGGTGGAGCGGACGCAGAAGCTGGCGCTCTGGCTGTGCGGGGAGCTGAAGCGGAAGGACCTCGCCCCCCTGGTGGAGCGCGCGGCCTGGCTCTCCAAGGCGGACCAGGTGACGAGCATGGTCTTTGAGTTTCCGGAGCTTCAGGGAGTCATGGGCCGGGAGTACGCCCTGCGTTCCGGGGAGGACCCCCGCGTGGCGAAGGCCATCTTCGAGCACTACCTCCCCCGCTTCGCGTCGGACGCTCTGCCGACGGACGACGTGGGGGCCATCCTTGGCGTTGCGGAGCGCCTGCACATCATCACGGCCTGCTACAAGGTGGGGCTTGAGCCCACGAGCGCCCAGGACCCCTATGCGCTGCGGCGCGCGGCCCGCGGCATGAACGAGATCCTCTGGGCCAGGAACCTGGACCTCGACGTGGATGCCGCCGTGGACGAGGCCTGCCGCATCAACGAGGTGGACGGAGACACGCGGCTTCGGATCGGGGCCTTCCTGTCTGAAAGGCTGAAGGGACAGCTTTATGAACGTGGCTACGACAAGGACCTGGCTGTCCTGGCCATCTCCGTCATCGGCCGGATGCCCAACCAGGCGCTGCGCCTGATGGAGGTCCTCACGGAGGTCCGGGAGCAGGAGTGGTTCGTGAACCTGGTGTCCGCGGCGGTGCGCGTGCGCAACATCCTGCAGAAGGCGGGGCGCGAGGTGCAGCGGGGTGAGCGCCTGGAGGCGGACCCCTCCCTCATGACCGTTCAGGCAGAGCGCGAGCTGGACGCCGCCGTTTCAAACCTGGAGCCCTCCGTGCGCATCGCCCTGGAGTCCCACGACTGGCAGGCGCTCATGGAGCTCCTGGCGAAGCTCTCCCCTGTGGTGACGACCTTCTTCGACGAGGTGATGGTGATGGATCGGGACGAGGCCGTGCGGAACAATCGCCTGATGATCCTGGAGCGGTGCGGCGCGCTGTTCAGCGAGGTGGGCGACATCGGCTCCATCAAGCTGGCGTCCGCGGAGGAGCTGGCGCCGAAGGGATAGGCGGGCCTTCATGGTCCGATGGGGGCGGCCGCGTGCGGCCGCCCTTTTTTCAGAGCTTGGCGGGGAGGGAAGGGACTTGGGACAGGACAGGGAGTTCGCTCAGCGGGTGCGCCGCCTGAAGCGCGAGCTCTACGACGAGTACGGCTTCTTCTACTATGTGCCGATGGCGGAGTCCTACGCGGTGCAGCTTCCCGTCACCGTCAGCTGCAGCTATGGGCGCTGCCTGTTCTGCGACCTGAACCAGGGCATGCGGTTCCGCGCGCTCTCCATGGAGGAGATCGCCGCGAACGTCGAGCGCCTTCAGGCGATCCACGAGCGGGACCGCAGGCCTCCCACGCGCTTCCTCCTGGCGGGAGGCAACCCCCTCGTGCTGGGGACGGAGGCGCTCCTGCGCATTGCGGGGATGGTGCGCAGTGCGTTCCCTTCGTGCGCCTACATCTCGGCCTTCGCGCGGGCGGACGACGTGCTGCGCAAGACCCCGGCGGAGCTGGAGGCCCTGCGCGGCGCCGGGTATGACCGCTTCTGCCTGGGCGTCGAGTCCGGGTCGGATCGGGTGCTGCGCTACCAGGAGAAGGGCGTGGGGCGCGAGGAGAACGCTCGCGCTATGGCGGCGCTGGAGGCGGCGGGGATAGCCTTCTCCGTCTACGTCATGCTGGGCCTGGGAGGGCGGGAGATGTCGGCGGACCACGTGGAGGGGACGGCCAGCCTGCTGAACGCGGCCCGCCCCTTCGAGCTGACGGTGGTGACGCTCGTGATCTTCAAGGGCGCCCGCCTGGCGGAGCGAGTGCGCGCCCGCGAGTTTCGGCGCCTCTCGCCCCTGGAGGCGATGCGGGAGGGGCGGGACCTCCTGTCCCGGCTGACGCTCTCCACGGTGTGGAACGCCACGCACAAGACGAACCTCTTTCCCATCAAGGGGCGCATCCCCCTGCATCGGGAACGGCTGTTGCAGCGCCTGGATGAGGCCGACCGGGAGTTGTCGGGCCCTGGCGCGGGGGAGCGCGATCTCCTGCGCTGGCGCAGCTGGGGGGTGGAGTAGTGGGGACGCCGCCGCTTTCTCCGCGCGAAGGCCTGTGCTAGAATTTTTCATAAGGAAGCTGCACACGCGAACCAGGGAGGTGGAAGGATGGACAGGCCTCAGGCCGTCACGGCGGCGGATCAGGCGTACCGGGAGATTCGCCGCTGCATCCTGTTGCGGCAGTACGCCGCGGGGGAGCGGCTGTCGGAGGTGGAACTGGCGCGCCAGGCCGGCGTCAGCCGCACGCCGGTGCGCGAGGCCCTGCGCCGTCTGGGGGAGGAGGGCTTCGTCGTCGTCGTGCCCAGCCAGGGCGTGTGGGTGGCGGACCCGACGCCGGAGGGCATGGAGCAGGCCTACGAGGTGCGGGAGGTGCTGGAGTGCAAGGCCGTCGCCAAGGCGGCCGCCAACGTCACGCCGCTTCTGATCGCGCGGCTTGAGGCGAAGGTTGCGGAGGAGGAGAGCATCATCCAGAACCGGGACATAGACCGCTACATGACGGTGAACACGGATTTCCACATGACGCTGGCCATGGGCAGCGGCAACGGGGTGATGGTGGACTTCATCCGGCGCATCCTCATGATCACGGGGGTCTACATGGCCTTCTTCAACCCCTTCTTCGACGAGTCGACCCTGGAGGAGCACCGTCGGATCGTGCGCGTGGTGAGCACGGGCGACGTGGAGGGCAGCGTTGCCGTCATGCGGGAGCACATTCGGCTCCGCGTCCCGAATGCGGAGTGGCGCCTGCCGGGCGGAGCGTGACTGACGGCCCGTGAGCAAAGGCGAACGGCAGCCGGAAGGCTCCCCGAAGGGGAGGAGTGTGGGGACGGCGAGTGTTTTTCATAAGACGTGCCTGTCTGACATCTCCCGCCAACGCCGAAAGGCAATAAATTGTCCTCTTTCGGCACAGCCGACCGGCTGGCCGCCGCAATCCTCCCGAAAGATCGGCTTGCGTGAGGCCGGTCGTCTGACCGAGCTGCGGAAGTCCCCCGGACTTCCTTCGCCTTCAGCCGACCGACACGACGCCGACCGCCTGTCGGCATCCGTAAGTCGTGTCGTCTGGCTGACCCCCTTCAGTCCTTCGGACCACCTCCCCTTATAGGGGAGGCTTTTTGTTTTAAGGCTGGCGTGCGAAGCCAAACGTGGCAGGTGCGCTGAAAAAAGCAATAAATTGACAACGGCTTTGCCCTGAGTGTATACTTTGTATACACTGGGTACAAACGCACTGAATCAATACAACAGCACAGGAATGTCAATTTTCAAAAAACGCGCAGACTGATGCGCGGGGAGGAGGAGTCGCGATGGAGGACCACATCTCTCTGAAGGGCAAGGTCGCCGTGATATCGGGTGGCGCCGGAGGCATCGGGCTGGGCACGGCGCGGGTGCTCGGACGGCACGGCGCGTCCGTGGTGCTGCTGGACCTGAAGGCGGAGGCGGGAGAGGCCGCCCGTTCCGAACTCGCCGGCATAGGCATCGACGCTATGTTCGTCCGCTGCAGTGTCACGTCGGAGGTCGAGGTAACGGCAGCCGTGGACGCCGTGGTCGAGAAGTACGGCAGGATCGACATCCTGTTCAATAACGCGGGCGTCACGGTGCGCAAGACGGTGGTGGACCTGACGGAGGCGGAGTGGGACTTCGTGCTGGGAGTGGGTTTGAAGGGGACCTTTCTGCTCTCAAAGCACGTCATCCCCGTCATGGCGAAGGGCGGTGGCGGCAGCATCATCAACACCGGGTCCGGCTGGGGCCTGAAGGGTGGGGACAAGGCTGCGGCCTACTGCGCCGTGAAGGGCGGCATCGTGAACCTCACCCGAGCCATGGCCATCGACCACGGTCCTCAGAACATCCGTGTGAACTCCGTCAACCCCGGTGACACGGACACGAACATGCTGCGCGACGAAGGCCGTCAACTGGGGGAGGAGGAGGGCGCGTTCCTGAGGGATTCCGCAAAGGGCCGTCCACTGGCGCGCCTCGGCACGCCGGAGGACATCGGACGCGCCGTGCTGTTCCTGGCCAGCGACCTGTCGTCGTGGGTAACGGGCGCCGCCCTCGTCGTGGACGGCGGCGGCATTGCTTAACGGACGGACCGGGGAGGTCTTAATCCATGTCAAAACGCAACGTCCCCTACATACCGAACTCGGACCCCGCCATCCAGGCTGAGATGCTGAAGGCCATCGGAGTGAGGTCCATCGATGAGCTGATCGAGCAGAACATCCCGAAGGAGCTCCTGATGAAGGAGCCGCTGAAGCTCCCGGCGCCCTTCACTGCGGAAGGCGAACTGGTGCGCCACGTGTCGGCCATCCTGGACAGGAACCGCACGGCGCAGGAGCTGACGTGTTTCCTGGGCGCGGGCTGCTGGAACCGTTACGTCCCCGCGCTGGTGGACGAGGTGATCGGCCGCTCGGAGTTCCTGTCCGCCTACGCCGGCGAGCCCTACGAGGACCACGGCCGCTTTCAGGCCTGCTTCGAGTACGAGAGCATGATGGCGGAGCTCCTGGACTGCGACGTCGTCAACGTTCCAAACTACGACGGCTCCCAGGCGGCGGGTACGTCGCTCCGCATGGCGACGCGCGTGACGAAGCGCAACGAGGTGCTGGTCACGGCCGCCCTGAACCCGGACGTGCTGGAGGCTGTGAGGACCTACCTCGATCCGGACGTTGCACTGACCCTCGTGGACTACGACCGGAGGACGGGCCGGATGGACCTGTCCGACCTGAAGAAGAAGCTGAGCAGCAATGTCGCGGCCGTCCTGGTGATGAACCCGAACTTCTTCGGCATCGTCGAGGAGGAGGCGGAGGAGGTCGCTCGAATGGCCCACGGGGCGGGCGCGCTCTTCCTGGTCTACGCGGAGCCCTCGCTGCTGGGCGTGATGAAGCCCCCCTTCCAGTACGGCGCGGACATCGCCTGCGGCGATATCCAGGGCCTGGGCATCCACATGAACTACGGCGGTGGCGTGGCGGGCTACGTCGCCTCGAAGGACCGGCCTGAGATCGTTCGGGAGTACCCTTCGCGCCTGTTCGGCCTGGCCCCCACCACCCACGGGGAGTGGGGCTTCGGGGACGTCATGTGGGAACGTACGTCCTTTGCGAACCGCGACCACGCCAAGGAGTTCGTCGGCACCCACGCCGCCCTGTGGAGCATCGCCGCGGCCGTCTACCTGGCGAGCATGGGGCCGGAGGGGATGCGCGAGCTGGGGCAGACGATCCTGCAGCGCAGCCTTCTGGCCCGCAAGCGCCTGGCCTCCGTGCCCGGCCTGACGGTCTGTCCCCTGTCCGGAACGCCCTTCGCGGAGTTCGTCGTCCGGTTTGAGGGGCGAAGCGTGGCCGAGGTGAACGAGGCGCTCCTCGCGCGCGGCATCCTGGGCGGGTACGACCTCAGCGCGAAGTTCCCGGAGCTGGGGCAGTGCGCTCTCCTCTGCGTGACGGAGCGTACGACGGAGGAGGACATCGACGGGCTGGCCGCGGCCCTGACGGAGATCCTGGGCTGAGGGGAGGCATTTTCCATGGACAAGATCGCGGACAAGAGGGATACGAGCCTGGCGAAGTTTCATCAGGCCAGTTGGAACGAGCCCATCATCTACGAGCTGAGCGTGAAGGGGCAGCGCGGCGTACTGGTCCCGCAGGTGTCGGAGAAGGTGGCTCTGGAGGTCGGGGACGGCGTGTCGAGCCTTCCGGCCTGCATGAGGCGTGAGACGCCGCCGGACCTGCCGGAGATCGGCCAGCCTCAACTGGCGCGGCACTACAACCACCTGTCCCAGGAGAACCTGGGGGTGGACAGCAACATCGACATCGGTCAGGGCACCTGCACGATGAAGTACAGTCCAAAGGTCAACGACCGGCTGGCCTCCGGCCCCAAGGTGGTGGACATGCACCCGCTGCAGCCCGATGGGACGGCCCAGGGCATCCTGGAGATCGTCTGGCGGCTGGGGCAGCTCTTTGGCGAAATTTCGGGGCTGGAGTGCTTCAGCGTCCAGCCCGGCGGCGGCACCCACGGCATCCTGGCCCTGGCCTCCATGGTTCGAGCCTACTGGCGAAAGAGGGGGGAGGAAGGGCGGGACACCATCATCACCACGTTCTTCTCTCATCCCTCCGACGCGGCCTGCCCCGTCGTCAAGGGGTACAAGGTCATCGTGCTGCCCCCGGATGAGGAGGGGTTGCCGGACCTGGAGGCCTACAAGGCCGCCTTGGACGAGCACACGGCCGCCATCTTCATGACGAACCCGGAGGACACGGGCATCTTCAACCGACGGATTCGGGAGTTCACGCGGCTGGCCCACGAGGTCGGAGCCCTCTGCTGCTACGACCAGGCCAACGCCAACGGCCTCCTGGGGATCACCCGCACGGTGGAGGCGGACTTCGACATGTCCTTCTTCAACCTGCACAAGACCTTCTCCTCTCCCCACGGCTGCGGTGGCCCCGCCGTGGGCATGATCACCTGCCGGAAGGAGTTCCGCGACTGTATGCCCGTCCCGTTGGTGGAGCACAGTCCTGAGCGGGGGTACTACCTGGACTTCGACCTGCCTCACACCTGCGGAAAGGTCAAGTCCTTCTGGGGCGTGGTTCCGGTGGCGGTGCGCGCCTACGCCTGGATCATGAGCCTGGGCGCGGAGGGCCTGAAGGAGGCGTCCCGCGTCGCCATCCTGAACAACAACTACTGCATGAAGCGAATCCTCGACATCAAGGGGGCCTCCATCAGCTTCCCGGCCCACGCGCCTCGCGTGGAGCAGGTGCGCTATAGCTGGCAGAAGCTGAAGGAGGACACGGGCTTCGGCACGGCGGACGTCTCACGCCGCATCCCGGACTTCGGGACGCACTACTGGTCCAGCCACGAGCCCTGGGTCATCCCGGAGCCCTTCACCATCGAGCCCAGCGAGTCCTATTCCAGAGAGGACCTGGACACCTACTGCGACATTCTGAAGGAGATTGCAAGGGAGTGCTACGAGGAGCCGGAGGTCATCCGTGCGGCCCCGCTGAACAGCACCGTACACCACACGAGCCACGATTACTTCGACGACCCGGACCGCTGGGCCCTGTCGTGGCGGAACTACCGGCAGAAGTACACGGGCTACTTTCAGCCTCGGAAGAAATAGATGAAGATCGGCTTCCTCGTCAACCCCGTGGCCGGGATGGGGGGCACCGTGGCCCTGAAGGGGACGGACGGCGCGGAGACGCTGCGCAGGGCGCTTGCACTCGGCGCCGTTCCCCGCGCCCACCTTCGCGCAGGTTCGGCCCTCTCCGCGGCCCTTCCCGTTCCCGATGGGGTTCGTTTCCTGTCCTGCGGCGGGGAGATGGGGGAGGCGATCCTGTCGTCCTTGGGCATCCCCTGCGGCGTCGTCTACGCGCCGGAGGGGAGGACGAGCGGCGAGGACACCCGACGGGCGGCCCGCGCCATGGCGGAGGCCGGGGCGGACCTCATCGTCTTCGCCGGCGGGGACGGCACGGCCCGCGACCTGTGCGCGGCGCTTGAGGGCCGCGACGTCCCCGTGATCGGCGTTCCGGCGGGGGTCAAGATCCACTCCGCCGTCTACGGCGTCACGCCCGCCCGGTCGGGGCAGCTTTTGGCGAAGTTCATGAGCGGCCAGGTGAGGGACTTCACCCGCGCCGACGTGATGGACATCGACGAGGAGGCCTTTCGTCAGGGCCACGTCAACGCCCGGCTCTACGGCTGCCTGACGGTGCCTTTGGACCGGAGCTGCCTTCAGGATCGGAAGTCGGGAGGCATGGCGCGGGACGAGTACGACCGCACGGCCATCGGCGCCTGGCTGGCGGACCAGATGAGGCCGGGGCGGCTGTACCTGGTCGGGTCCGGCACGACGACTCAGGCTGTGATGGACGCCCTGGGCCTGCCGGATACGCTCCTGGGCGTGGACGCGGTGAGGGACCGACGCCTGGTGGGGCTTGACCTGACGGAACGCGCGATCCTTGAGATGGCGAGGCCGGAGGACACGACCCTCATCGTGACGGTCATCGGTGGGCAGGGGCACGTGTTCGGCCGGGGAAACCAACAGATCAGTCCGGAGGTGATCCGAACCACGGGGCGCGAGAACATCGTCGTCGCCGCCACTCCGGCCAAGCTGAACGCCCTGTTTCCACGTCCGCTCCTGGTCGATACGGGCGACGCGGACCTGGATCGGGAGCTGTCGGGCTACGTTCCGGTGGTTACGGGCTGGGCCCGCCGGCAGATGTGCCGGCTGTCGCGGTGAACGGGGCCGCACTTTGCGGGTGTCGGCAAGTCGTTTATTGTGTTCATCTTGAGGTTGAAAAAATTGAGAGAATTGTGCAATAAGTTAATTCATACTGCTTAACTTTGGGAGGAAAACGCGATGGCCAATGAGGACCAAGCAGGACGAAAGGCGACGACGACAGAGCGGAGGAAACCGACGAACCTCGAGGCGTATTCAACGATTTTTTTCCTGTTGCTGACCTTTGGCCTGGGGGCGGCCTACGGCCTGAACTATGTGCCCCTGATGGTGGTTGTGGCGGCGTATGCAGCGATTATCGCCAAGCGCTGCGGGTACACGTGGCGTGAGATGGAGGCCGCGGTGGGGGAGCGCATCGGGCGCTCCGTCCCCGTGATCATGATCCTTCTAGCTATCGGGTTTATGTTGGGTGGACTTATGTTTTCGGGGACGCTGCCGATGCTGATCTACTACGGCCTGCAATTCGTCAGCCCCCGCTGGATTGCCCTGTGCGCGTTTTTGCTCTGCTGTACCTTTTCCACGGTGACGGGGACGTCAAACGGCTCTGCGTCCACGGCGGGGCTTGCGATGATGGGGCTCGCGATGGCGATGCCGAACGTCAACCTGGGCCTTGTGGCCGGCGCCTGCTATGCCGGTTCCCAGTTCGGCGACAAACTCTCCCCTCTCTCCGACACCACGGTCCTCGCCTCGCTGACGACGGACAACGACATCTTCGATCACATCGTGAACATGTCGAAGACCGTCCTGCCGGCTGCGCTGATCTCCGTCGCGGTCTACGTCGTGATTGGGATGAACAGCCCGACCGAGGGCAGCGTCACCAGCGAGGAAACTGCCCAACTCCTGTCCTCGCTCAGCTCCATGTTCAAGTTCAACGCGCTGCTGCTGCTGCCCGTCGTCTTTATCGTCTGGGGGTCCGTCACGCAGAGGCCGTCCACGGTGATCCTGTTCGGGTCCGGCTTCATCGCGGTCCTGATCGGCGTCCTCTACCAGGGCTTTTCGGCCACGGACGCCGTTAACGTCCTCTACAGTGGCTTTGACTCCAGGATGGTACTGACGGCGCACCCCGACTTCAATCTGGAGACCATGGGCAAGGCCGCGAAGACGCTGCTTGAGCGCGGCGGCATCGCGGACATGAACAAGACGTTCGTGGCGACCTGGCTCTGTTTCTACTTTGCGGCGATCGCCGAGAAGTGCGGATGCCTTGACGTCATGCTGGACAACCTCATGGGCTTTGTGCACTCCACGGGCAGCCTGATCCTGACGACGGGCATCGCCGTGGTGGTCCTGATCGCCGTGGGCGGCAGCTCCACGGTGGCCCTGCTGCTGGGGGGCAACATGTTCAAGAAGAAGTACGAGGAGATGGGGGTCAACACGCTGAACCTGTCCCGAACCCTCGAGGACTTCGGCACGGGCTGCTCCGGCTTCTTCCCGTGGACGTCGTCGGGCATCCTGTACGCGAGCGTGCTCTTCTCCTCCAGCTTGACCTTCCTTCAATATTCTTTCTTCAGCTGGCTGGTGTGGATATTCGCCATCGTCTACGGCTTCACGGGCATCTGCATCCAGAAGCAGCCGACGGCCAAACAGCTTGCGGCGCAGCGCGAGAGGGAAGAAAGCGCGGCGGGGGCGTGAGCGGCCATGTATTCCGACGTTCACGTTCACACCTGCTTTTCAAGCGATTCCAACACGCCTCCGGAGGCACAGCTCGAACGCGCCATCAAGCGCGGGCTGAAACACATTTGCATTACGGACCATCAGGACTACGATTATCCCGGCTGGCACGGCAACGTCTACCTGCTCTCGGAGACGGGAGACGTCGAGGGCTACCTGAAGAAGCTCCAAGAGGTCAAAGAGGCCTACCGCGATCGCATTGAAGTGTTCATCGGCATCGAGTACGGCCTGATGCCGCACCTCTCGGAACGCATTGACATGGAGTACGCCAGGTATCCCTTCGACATGGTGATCGGCTCCACCCACTGCTTCAGCGGGCGAGACACGGAGGACCCCTCGCTCTACGAAGGGCGGTCCAAGGAGGCGGCCATTCGGGAGTACCTTGAGACGCAGCTGGAGAACCTGACTTCCATCAACGGTTACGACACCGTTGGACACTTGGATTACGTCCTTCGGGATATCCCCGGAAAAAACGAGGGGTTTCGCTACGAGACGTATGCGGACGTCCTCGACGAAACCATGAGGACGATCATCCGGAAGGGCAAGGCGCTTGAGCTGAACACGAAGTCGTTGGTGATCGGCATGGGGGACTCCAGCCCCGGGCGGGACGTGTTCCGAAGGTACAGGGAGTTGGGCGGCGAATTGATCACCCTGGGCTCGGACGCTCACTTTCCGGAGCGGATTGGGGCGTGTTTCGACGTGGCCGGCGAAATTTTGCGGGATGCGGGCTTCAGGGAGTATTACGTTTACAGGAAACACAAGCCTGTACCCATGCCGCTTTGAGGCGAGGACAGGAGCGGGGACCGAGGCGGGGTTGCGCGCCCCGGCCCCGATTGTCGTTGAGGGCCAAAGGTTCATGTGATTTTATTGATGCAACGGAAAATGGCACGGAGGTGGAGGATATGGCGCGTTATGAGGAGCTCAAGGGGCGGCGCGTGATGGTGACGGGCGCTGCCAGCGGCATCGGGCTGGCGACGGCCTGTCGGTTTGCGGAGGAGGACGCGCGGGTCTTTGTCGTGGACTACAACGCGGAGGCCCTGGAGGAGACGCGGAAAGCACATCCGGAGTTCGCCGGCTTCTCCCCCGCCGACGTTTCGAGGGAGGAGGACGTGGCCGCGGCCTTTCGACAGATGGACCGGGAACTTGGCGGCATCGACGTCCTGATCTCCAACGCCGGGATCAGCGTGCGGAACGGCGTTCTGGACGTGTCCTACAGCCAGTGGAACCGCACGATGGGCATCAACCTGGGGGGCATGTTCCTGTGCGCGCGGGAGGCGGGGCGTCGCATGAAGGAGCAGGGGGGCGGCGTCATCCTGATGACGGCCTCCACCAACGGCACGGAGGGGCACCGCTGGTACGCGGACTACAACGCCTCGAAGGCCGGCGTCATCCTCCTGACCAAGACGATGGCGCTTGAGCTGGCGCCCGTCGTGCGCGTCAACTGCGTCTGCCCTGGCTACGTCCTGACACCCATGCAGCGCGCGGAGTACACGGACGAGATGTTGGCGAAGGTCAACGAGGGCATCCCCATGAAGCGTCATGCGGAGCCGGAGGAGATCGCCGCGCTCTACGCCTTCCTGGCGTCCGACGACGCCCGGTACATCACGGGCGCGGACGTCCGCATCGACGGCGGCGAAACCGCGGGGCTGTATTGACGCTGCGCCGCGCTTGCACTGCACCGAGTCCTGTGCGATAATTCTTGAAAAATTTTGTGCCGCAACGGAAACGGCCGTCGTCTTTCAAAAAATATGAGCCGTGAGTGTGCGTTGAACCTTGAGAACGAGCGCTCACGGCCTTGATCTATACTTAAATTTAAGGAGTGAGCTTTTAATGATCGCACTGTTGAAACTGAGCCCTATCGCCGTCCTGGCGGGGATGATGATCGGCGGCATCGACATCCTGCTCTCCGCGCCCGTCGCCTTCGTCTGCGCCGTGCTCGTCGCCATGGCGACGGAGCACTACAGCTTCGGTGAGCTCCAGGACGCCGCGCTGGACAACCTGCGGCACTTCCTGATCGTGTTCCTGATCCTCCAGGCGGCCTACGCCGTGGCGGAGTGCTTCATGTCCACCGGAGTGGCGGCCGCCATCATCAATATGGCGCTCTCCATGGGGATGACGGCCAAACTCGTGGCGCCTGCCTGCCTGGTCGTGACGGCGATCCTCTCCGTGGCGACGGGCACGTCCTGGGGCACCTTCGCCGCCTGCGCGCCCATCTTCCTCTGGCTGAACCACATCGTGGGCGGCAGCACGGTGCTGGTGGTCGCGGCGGCGGTGGGCGGCAGCTGCTTTGGGGACAACATCGGCCTGATCTCCGACACGACGGTGGTCAGCTCCGGGATGCAGAACGTTTCCGTCATCGACCGCGTGCGCCATCAGGGCGTTTGGTCCGCGCTGTGCCTGGCGCTTGGGGTTGCTGCGTTCTACCTCGCCTCGGTCAGCATGGGCCTCTCGGACGTGGCGGGCAGCGCGGAGGAGGCCATCCGTCAGATTCCTGACACGGTGTGGGCCGCCCTCGAGGAGAAGCGCCCCGCGGCTGTAACGCTGCTGCACCAGGTGCAGGCCGGTGTGCCGTACTACATGGTGATCCCGCTGGTGCTGGTGCTCATCATGGCGGCGCGGGGCACCAGCACGCTGATCTGCCTGGGCACGGGCATCCTGAGCTCCCTGATCTTCGGCTTCGCTGCGGGGACGGTGACGAGCCTCTCCGCCTTTGGGGAGCGCGTCTACGCGGGCTTCTCCGACGCGGGGGGCTGGTCCATCGCCATGATGCTGTGGGTGGGGGCCTTTGGGGGTGTCATGCGCAAGATGAACGCCTTTGACCCCATCGCGGCCGCCGTGCTGAGGTGCGTGTCCAAGGTGCGGCAGCTAATGTTCGCCAACGCGGCGCTGTGTCTCCTGGGCAACGCGGCCCTGGCGGACGAGATGGCGCAGATCGTCACCCTCAGCCCCATCATCCGTAACCTGACGGAGCAGAACGTGGAGGGCGACCCGAAGGCCATGTATCGGCTGGCGCTGCGCAACGCCACCTTCGCGGACGCGATGGCCGTGCTGGGCGCGGAACTCATCCCGTGGCACGCCTACATGGCGTTCTTTGCGGGGATCACCTGGGCGGTGTATCCGCTGGCGGTGGGCACCGTCTCGCTGGGCGGCATCATCCTGCACAACTACTTCGCGTGGATCGCCGTCGGCTCCATGCTGGTCCTGACTTGGACGGGGTGGGACCGATTCATCCCCCTCTTCGCCCTTCCGACGGAGCCGGAGGTGCGCCTCCGCAGGGCGGCGGACCCTGAGCCTAAGGAAAAATAAACCTTAAGACCCATGCGCAAAAACACCTTATCCTGTAAGATATAGCCAAGCTGATCTTCAGGTGGGGACACGTGAGGACGGCGACATCGTCGGCCAAGGCGAAGTTTTTCGATTCTGACGGCAGGAGAGGAGGTGCAGAACCCCCAAGATGCCATAAGGGACGGGAAGCCAAGGCGCTGGTTCGGCAGGGTGTTTCTCTCGACAGGGGAAGGGAATGGGAAAAGGGAACAAGGCAACTTCTCCCGGAACCCCCCGAATCGCAGGGCAGTGCCCCAGGGACGAGGACGGTGCATGTCAAAAGGTATTTTGACAACCAAATAAGGGGGTTTCACAAGATCATGAAGAAGTTTGCAGCAGCAATTGCAGTTGCGGTGCTTTTTGCTTTCGCGGCGCCCGTGTTCGCGGCCACCAACCCGTTCATGGACGTTCCGATGAACCACTGGGCTTATGACGCCATCGGTCAGCTTGCCGCTCACGGCATCCTTTCCGGCTATCCGGACGGCACCTACAAGGGCAAGCAGCCCACCACCCGTTACGAGATGGCTTCCGCTCTGGCCCGTGCCCTTGCGGTCGTCGACATGACGAAGGCCAGCAAGCAGGACGTGGAGATGCTGAAGAAGCTCGTCGTTGAGTTCAAGGATGAGTTGGAGGCTCTGGGCGTCAAGGTCGAGAACCTGGACGAGAGGGTCAGCTTGCTTGAGGATCGCCTGGGCGGATGGCATATCCACGCTCAGATGCGCCTTGACGTTAATAACTACGACGATCGCGATGCTCCTGAGTCGGAGAACAAGGTCTACTTGCAGCGTGGGCGTCTGTGGATCGAGCGGTGGTTCGGCGACGAGGAGAACCCCATGCACGCCGTGATCCGTATGGACGAGGGGAACAAAAACTGGAGCCGTTTCTATGTCGATATTCCGTTCTTCTTCGACACGACCTTCACGGCAGGTCGCTTCAACTGGGAGCTTGAGGATGAGTACTACATCGGTGGTGCGACGGCCCTCCCGGCGACGGGGACCTTTGCGGCCTACGACAGCATCCTGACGGACCGGACACTGGATGGCCTTGGCATTCAGAAGCAGTGGGGCATGGGCAAGTTCTTCGCCTACGTGGCACACCCCAGCGAGGAATACTTCGATCACAGGGATAAGGACCTGAAAGCGTTTGGGGCGTGGGAGCTTGTTGTGGCGGCTCAGCTTCAGTTCACGGAGCGCTTCGGCTTCGACTTGGGTGCTCAGGCCTTCCTTGGTGACAACGCAGAGTATGTTGATACCGCAACCAACAGCGGTTGGAGTTTCGACAACCTGTGGACGATCTATGCGGGCCTTCGCTTCAACTTCAACGACGACATCGCGCTGAAGGGCATCTTCTACCACCAGCAGCTGAACGGCGATGTCTGGGCGCAGAACGCTGCAGGCACCTACGTCTGGCAGGAGGCTGACCTCGACAGCACGAACCACTGGAAGTTGATCGTGGACGTCAAGCAGGAGGCTCTGAAGTTCACCAGCCTGTGGCTGGAGTATGGCCAGATGGACGAGGGCTTCATCGTCCCGACGGGCCTTGGTGACAATGGAGCGCTGTTCACCAGCAAATACTTTGGTGAAGTGCTTCCTGACGACCTGAAGTACTGGCGTGCGGCACTGGGCCAGACTTGGAACGACAAGTGGGCCACCCACCTGTTCTACAACGGCTACAACTTCGACGATATGGACGACCTGACGGAGTGGGGCCTGGGCGTTCAGTACACCTACAACCCCAGCGTGAAGTTTGGTCTTAACTTCGTGAAGATCGACTGGGACAGCGACAACATTAATGATGACCACGTCATTCGCTTCCGTACCCAGGTTACGTTCTAGTCACGAGAATCACGAACGGTCTTGAATTAAAAAGAGAGCGGGAGGCTTTTGCCTCCCGCTCTCTTTTTGCCTCCCTTGAAATCCGTGACAGCCCCCTGCATACGCAGACGGCCAACGTAGCGCAGTGAGTTGTGCCGGTCGCTTAGGGGCTTCATTAGGGGGCGAAAAAACGCAGGCGCCCCCCACGAGGGGAGCGCCTGTCCTTTGGCCTTCGCCGGCAGCCTCACGGTTGCCCGCTCCGCAGTGCCTCAACCTCGTCAGGGGAAAGGCCGGTGAAGTCAACGACCTGCTCCAGCGGGACGCCCCTCACCAACATCCGCCGCGCCGTGGAGGCAATGCCTTCAGCCTTACCTCTGGCTTCACCCTCAGCCAGGCCCTTTGCCCGGCCCCTCGTCATGCCCTTCGCTTCCGCCTTACGCTCTGCCAGCCTGAACGTGTTGTGGTAGTCCGTCTCCTCGCGCTCGTACATTCGGTACAGCGCAAGGTTCCCTGGCGTGCGGAAAAATAACCGCTCTCCACGCCTCAGCCGCTCAATCCCCGCGTCCTGCTCCGCCAGCCGTTCCATCTCCGCTTCCCCTCCTATTCGTCCAAGGTACCGCAACAGACGCTCCAATCCCGTCTCCGCCCCTCGCTCCAGACCACCGGACTCGTACAGACGACGCAGCTTCCCCAGCTCAAAAAATTGAAACTCCAGAAGGTCGTTGCGGCAGCGGTGATCCTCCACGTCCAGAATGCGGTGCACGGAGCGCCACTTCAGCGAACGCTCCTTGAAAAGACCGTGCTTCAGAATCGACACGAACACCACAGGCCGCAGACAATCGTACCCCTCCCCACGCGACAGCTGGTCGCTCAGGCTGCACGCCGCGTAATACGTCACCCGCTCAAAAAAATTCTCCTCGTTCGCAAGCTGAACCTCAACGTGGAAGACCCGCCCGTCCCTGGAGCGGGCCAGAACGTCCAGGAAGGACGTGTGCCCGCCGAACCGCGGCGGGTCGCTCTCCCGGTCCAGACACTCCACGCCCGACACCTTCCGCTCCGGCCCCAGAACGTCGTTCAGTAGGCGGAGAAGGTTCGCCCGGTTCTCCTTCGCGGCAAACAGGTACTTAAAAAGGACGTCGTTCAGCGGGTTCACAGGGTGCGCCCGCACCTCGGCTCCATCCTTCGCCATGCCTCCGCTCACCTCTTTCACCGTCCCGAACATAGCACACTCCGCCGCAAAAGGCAAGAAAAAACGCCCAAGAAGGCCTCAACACCCCTTCGGGCCAGCCCCTCTGTTCCGGTTTGGGTTTTGCTTCAGGGGAGGATATCCGTCAGGTCCTCGTCCGGCGGGGTGTCCGCATCCTGTTCCAGCTCGTCCGTCGAGGCCTCGTCGCCGTTCTCATCCCCGCTGGCCGCCTCCACGATCTGTTCGTCTACCGAGGCGGGTGCTGTGGCGTCCAGCGCGGGGGAATGTAACTGCGGTCCCGCTGCGTCGAAGCTGGGCTCAAGGCTGGGCCCCAGGGAGGGATTGCCCCGCAGGTCGTCGATGAAGTGCTCCAGGGACTGCCTGACCTGCTGGAAGGCTTCCATGCCCATCAGCTTCTCCGTCCATGGAAACTGCCGCAGCGTTTCCTCCGGCAGGGCCAGGAGGGCCCCGCCTGCCGCGACAACCAGGAGGAGCAGTAGCGCCAGGGTACAGCCACACCCCGCGCCCTGACGCTTCCGGGCCTGCATCGCAGACTGTGGCTCCCGGCGCGCCGGGCCCTCAAGGCGCGGAACGATGTCGAACCCCATGTCCAGCAGAAGGTTTTCCCGTGCCGTCGCGTACTCCTCCCCGGTGATGTACTCCTCGTGCAGCAACTCCTCCAGGTCGTCCAGCCTTTGTCTGATGCCGTCCTTCATGCGTCAACCCATTCCTCGCTCTCATTAAGTCAGGAGGGGCAGGGTCGCCCACCCCTCCCTTTGTTTTATCCGGGAGTTCTCCCTGTGTTTTCGTGCGCCTTAAACCGTTTGGAGCCTCAGTTGAACAACCCCTCCAGTCCCTTCTTCAGCTCTTTGCCCAGCTCCTCTTTCAACTGGTCCTTGATCTGGTCGCCCTGGCTCTTTTGAGCCTCGTCGTCCTGCGAGGCAGGCTGCTGTCCCTGGCCCTCGTTCCCCGATGGGATGATGGCGTCCAGGACCCGATCCGTTATCCGGTCCACGGCGTCCTTGCTCTCCGGTGCCTCGGGCTGAGGCGCGGCCGTCCCTCCGCCGGGCTGAACCTGAACCGCTGGCGTGCCCTGATCCGCGCTCGTCGTGACCGCCGCGCCCTGCGACTCGTCCTTCAGCGTGGAGGGGCCGATCTTGAGGTCCTTCACGGAGGGCGCATCTGCCTTGCCCTTCAGCGTCAGGGTGACGGTGCGGAAGTCCGCCCGTGCGCCGCCCTTCTGCGCCCCCTCGAGGCCCCCTCCGAGCGCCTGTTTCAGGGTGTCGGCAACGTTTGCGCCGCCCTCCAGCAGGCCGCCAAGGGCGCCTGTGCCACCGCCCGTCAGCGCGTTGACGAGCTGGTAGTTCACCATGAGCTCAATGGGAACGTTGAGCGTCTTGTCGAAGTTGATCACGCCGTCGGAGGCGATCTTAGCGTAGCGGTACAGCGGGTCGCCCTTCGGGGCCGTCGCCTCTGCGCCGGCGTGAAGGATCAGCTTGCCCGTCTTGACGGTGAAGGGCGCCTTGACGCTGACGTAGCGGACGCCCTGCGTACCGTAGAGGCGCGTCACGACGTCCAGCCCGCTGAAGCCCGTGACGGCCCCCTCGCCCATGGTGAACTGACCCGTTCCGGCGTAGCTCAGGCCCTTCGCCGCGCTGCCGTTGAGCTTCAGGCTGAGTTGGCCTCTGCCCGTAACCCTGCCGCCCAGGCCGCCCGTCACGTCCTGGAGCAGCGCGTTCACGTCCAGTCCGTCGGCGGAGAGCTCGTCGCTGAACTTCAAGGACCCCGTATCGAAGGTCAGACTGTTCCTGGCGCTGCCGCCGTAGAGCCTCGCCGTGCCTCCCGACGAGGCGAAGGTGGAGCCGTTGTAAGATAGGGGCAGGTTGACCTCCGTCAGGTTCAGGCCGAAGGCCTTCAGGGCCGGAGAGGTGAGGGCCCCCTTGCCGGAGAGTCCGCCCGAACCGCCCGTCACGTTGAAGGCCAGGTCCGCCTTGCCGTTGATCTGCCCCGCGACGTCCGGGTAGTCCTTCGTCAGGGCAGCCAGGTCCAGGGCCGTGCCCTGGATGGAGAGGTTGGCGGACAAGGGGGCGAACTGTACCGTGCCGGAGGCGCTGAGGGGCGCGCCGCCCACCTCAGCCTTGAAGGTGTTGATGCGAAGCTCCTTCTGTGTTCCCGAGGCGTCGGCCGTCAGGTTCGTCAGGGTGAGCCCCTGGGCCGTGACGGAGGGGGCGCTGCCGTTGAAGCTGAAGGTCGGCGCTCCCACCGTTCCCCCGATGCCGACGTTGCCCGTCAGGACGCCCTTCAGGTCCAGCCCCGATGCCTGAGCCAGGGGCTTCAGGTCCAGTCGGTCCAGGTTGAAGGTCAGGTTCAGCTTGGAGTCGGGCGAGGAGCCTGCCGTTCCGCTGCCCGTGATGGATCCGCCGCCGCTTCGGGCGCTGAAGCCGGCCAGGCTGATGGCGTCCCCGGCCTTGCTCACCTTCGCCGCCACGTCCGTTAGGGTCGTTCCCGACGCCTCCACACTGGCCGCGCGGGCGCTCAGCTCCAGCCGGTTCAACGCCGCAATTCCGCCGTCGAGGGCCGTGGAGAGCTCCAGGCCGCGAACCGTCAGGAGGTTCATGACGGAGAGGTTGGCGCTGGAGGCCACCAGGTCCACGTGGGGAGCCGGCAGGCGCCCCGTCAGCTTGATTCCGGCGCTCACGTTCCCCTTCAGGGAGTAGTCGCGCACCTGGGGCGCCAGGACTTCCAATGCCGCTGGCGCGATGGTGAGCGTCGCGCTCATGTCGATGGAGGGCTTGGCGGCGGTCAGGGGGCCCAGCTTGCCCGATAGGGTTACGGGCATCCCGTTCAGCGTGCCGCTGCTCTTCTGGATGGAGAGCGTTCCACTGGCGTAGGCGAAGCTCACGGAAGGCTTGTCCAGTGCGTACTGCTGGCCAGAAAGCTTCGCGGAAACCGCAGGGCTCTCGATCGTGCCGCTGATGGAGGGGTTGGAGGTACCGCCTCGGATGGCGAGCCGCGTCGTAACCTGCCCTGCCAGGTCGTACTGTGACGCGCTGGGGATCAGTGAGGCGACGCGGGGCAGGTCCAGCCCCTGAAGCGTGGCCTTGAGGTCCATCTTGGGGCCGGTCAGGAGCGAGGCGACCTTGCCGTTCAGGAAGCCCTTCGCTCCCTCGAAGTTGAACTTGCCGTCCAGGGTGGCACTGTCGCTGTTGGCGAGCTTCAACTGAGCCCTGACGTCCGTTGCCGTCCGGCCCTGCCAGCTCACCTTGGGGGCCGTCAGGTTCACGGCGCCGCTCAGGGCCTTCACGGGGCCCTGGATGTTAGCGCTGAAGGAGGAAACGCGCCCGCCCAGCCCCGCGAGGGTTGGGAAGGTCTTCTCCAGCCCCTCCAGCGCGGCGTCCGTCCCCTCCAGCTTGATCGTGACGGAGGGTGCCTTCCCCTCCTCGACGTTGACGGCCGCGGTCCCCGTGATGGGGACGTTCAGGGCCGAGGCGTCGATGTTGCTGATGGAGATGTGTCCTCCGCTGTAGTCCACGTTGGCCGCCACCCGCTCCACGGGGTAGCCTCCCAGCCGGGTGCCTCGATAGTTCACGGTGCTCGTGATCTTGAGCGCCGCCGTCGTGCCGCTGGCCTCGACGCTGAGGTTCGCCGTTCCGCTGTAATCGTTCGAGTCCAGCGCGGGCAGGATCGCCATGAGTTCTTGAAGGTCCAGTCCCTGTACGGCGCCCTGTAGGTCGAGTGTCGTGACCGTGTTCTGCTCCGAGAGGGGATGGATGCCGCCGGTCACGCTGATCTTTCCCTGGCCGAAGCTCACGTCGGAGCGGTTGATGCCGATCGTCGTGCCGCCGGACACGTCCAGGTTCGCATCCCCCCGCACCGGGACGCCGTTAACCGTGCCGTCCGCATCGACGTCCAGGTTCCTGCCACGGACGTTCGCCCCGACCTCCTTCACCTGGACGACGCCCCACTTCGACGTGAAGCGGCTGTCCGTCAGGCTGATGCGGTCCAGGGGAAGCTCGCCGCCGCCGTTCCCGCCTTCGGGAAGCTTCAGCTTCTGAACCTCATCGATAAACTGATCGAGGTCCATGTCCACCCCGCCGACCGACAGGTTCGCCAGCCGCAGAGACCCCCTCAAAAGCGCCGAGAAGTTCAGGCTGGCGGAGAGGGATCGCGCGGAGAGAAGGCGGTCCCCACTTTCGGTGGCAACGGAGAAGTCCGAGATTCGATAGCCCTTCAAGGGGTTTCCGCTGACGCCCTCGGCCGTCAGCTCCAGCTGGGCCTGCTTCTTCAACTGTTCCTTTGCGATGCCGAGGATCAGGTCGCCCCCGATGTCGACGAAGGACAGGATGCCTCCGATGACGGCGAGCAGGGCGACGAGGCCAAGGAGAAATTTGACGGCGCCGTGCCCTCCTCCCCTCGCAGCCTTCCGACCGGGCCTTGCGCGTGCTCCGTCTTCCATTGAAACGCACTCCCCTTCGTGAAATAATAATGGTTCGTACCGCGCCATGAACGCGGCGTTTCGTTGCTTAACCGTTTAATAATAGGACGAAACGTCCTAAATGCCATCCGTGAAAAACATCAGGCGAGAGTGTCAAGGCCGCCGGGCGGCCCTTCAAGGGTGAACAGGTCCGTTTCGGTGCAGGTTCGGCAGGCGTTTCCACGTTAAAAGAGGTCTGCCCGTTGATCGGCATCAACGCTAACTGCATAAGCAATTATCTTGTTGCCTTCATGTTATTATATACAGGTAAGACGGTGAACGCTCCTGAGATACTTTCTGAGAAAATGCGGTGCTGGATGCTGCTGACTTTTGAGGAGGGGGATTTTAGGATGGCTTCGATCGGTGCCAACATCAAGGCGCGCCGCCGGGCGCTGGGCATGAACCAGGAGGAGCTGGCCAGGAAGCTTGGAGTGACGCAGGCGAACATCAGCCGCATCGAGTCGAGCGTCAAGGGGCTCAGCTCGGACATGCTGCTGCCCATCGCCTCGGCGCTCTCCTGCGACGTGCGGGAGCTCCTGGGTCTGAAGTGCGACGACAAGACGGAGCTGTCGGCGCTGGGCGAGGACGCCCGCACCTTCGTGACCCGAACGCTCGAGAACGACCCGCAGCTGGCCCTGTACCTTCGCAGCTTCGTGAAGGACCAGGACTCCTTCACGGAGGAGGACTGGAAGTTTCTGGCCTCGAGCCTGAGGCTGGCCCTGGGCTACGCCGTGGACGCCATCAAGACGCGCCGCGTCCGGGAGGGGTTTTGAGGGCAATGTTTTGGGACGGGCTCCTGGGCCCTGCGCGGGAGGCTGCGGCCTCCCTCCTGCGATCGACGATGCCTCGGATGTCCGCGCCGCCGGTGAGCTTGAGCGTCATCTGCGACCACTTGGACATCGAGGTTTACGCTCAGCCCTGCGACGCCTTCGGGGCGCTTTTGGCGGAGGTGCGAGGACGGCGGATCCTGATGGTCAACACCGCGATCCCCCTCGTCCGGGCGCGCTTCTCCATCGCCCACGAGCTGGGACACGCCCTCCTGGGGCACCGCTCCGCCCTGGAGCGGCCCTCCCTGTCGGACGAACGGCAGGAGCGCCAGGCCGACCTCTTCGCGGCGGAGCTCCTGATGCCCCTTGCGATGGTCGCCGCCGAGGCTGGAGCCGGCCCGGAGGCTCTCGCCCGGCGCTATCGGGTGTCCCGCCAGGCCATGACGCTGCGGCTTCGCTCCATCTCTGCCCTCGTGAAGGCCGAGCGCCCCGATCCGGTCCCGGCACTCTCTCATGGCGGCACGTTTTGCCCGTCGGCCTGAACGAGGCCTGTCCGTTTTTACGGTTTAGTGCGATAATAAACAACTTACCATATCTATCTTTGGAGGCAGCCCGCGAGGTTGGGCGCCTCCGCCGAGGAGGTCCGTTTGGATGTTTCTGGTGACGACAGCGGCGGTTTTCGGCGCGCTTGCGCTGGTGCTCCTTTGGAGGCGGCCCGCGCACGCCTGTATGACGGTTTTGGTGGGGCGCAGGGCCTCCGAGAACGGCGTGGTCCTGGTGGGGCACAACGAGGACAGCCGCGGACGCTACGTGATGCTGACCCACATGACGGACCCCGTCATCCGGACCGTCCCGGAGACCGTCCGCTTTGAGCCGTGCTGCGCGGAACTGCCCCTGCCGGAGGCGAGTGCGGGCCTCCTGTGGTCCGAGGCGCGCCGGGGAGGAAAGGGTGGGGGCGAGTCCTACTGCGACCTGTTCATCAACCGGAACGGCGTCGTCGTTTGCAGCGACAACTGCTCGGACTCCCGCGAGGATGCCCCGGACCTGATGGACGGCGGCATCGGCTACGGCCTGCGCCGCCTCGTGGCCGAGGGAGCCAGGAGCGCCGCTCACGCCGTGGAGATCGCCGCGGACCTCATTCAGCGCTACGGCTATGCGGACAGCGGGCGGTCCTACCACTTCGCGGACAGCGAGGAGTGCTGGGTGGTGCAGGTGATGAAGGGCAAGCACTTCGCCGTCAAGCGGGTGCCGGACGACGAGGTCTTCATCATCCCGAACCACTACACGATCCACGAGCCGGACCCGGACACGCCGGGGCTTCAGGCCCTCGTGGGCTACGCGACGAAGCGCGGGTGGTACAGCCCCGCGGACGGTCCCTTCAACTTCGCCAGGGCCTGTCAGGCCCCGGCGTCGCGGGGGGCGATCTACAACATGCACCGGCACGTGCGAGGGCTTGAGATACTGCTGGAGCGCGACCTGAGCGGCCTCCTCGACCGGCCGGAGGACCTTCCCTTCTCCGTGAAGCCGGCGCGCCCGGTGGGGATCGGCACGCTGAAGAAGATCCTGCGGACGCACTTCGAGGGCACGGCGTCCGACATCTCGGAGGGGGGCTCCCACCACTTCATGAGCACCCGCCCGATCTGTGCCGTCACGACCCTTGAGAGCAACATCGTGGAGGTGCGCCACGCTCCGGAGCGCATCCTTGCGCGCCGCGCTCTGGGCCGGCCCTGCCTCTCCCCCTACATGCCCTGGTACCTTGGCATCGCCGAGGTACCGGAGGGGTACGGCTATGCGGCGGGGGCGAAGGAGGCCCTCGCGACGCACTTCTCCGTGCCCGCAACCGACCTGGACTGGCGGGAGGACAGCGCCTGGTTCCGGACCACGGCGGTTCAGGCGGCTGCGGAGCTCCTGGGCGGGGCCACGGAGGAGGCCGTGCGCTCCAGGGTCTGCCTGATGGAGGATCACATGGAGGACGAGCTCCGCATGATGGACGCCCAGATCGAGATGCACATGCACTCGGACCCCAACGTCGCCAGGGCCATGATGGAGGGACTGGTCCGCGCCTGGGGCGTGACGGTTCGGGAGGGGATGCACGCGCTCTTCAGCGACCTGAAGGTCCTGGTGGGGACGCCCGACGGGGAGCTGGATGCGTCGCAGGCGGGCGCCCGCTTCTCCGTGCGCTGGGACGCGCAGGGACTGACCCCCGCTGCCCTGGACCCGGAGCGATGCCTCGCTGGGCCGCACTACCTGCCGCAGGAGAAGTGGTCCGTCGGGTCCGCGCTGGAGGTTGCGCCGGACGGCGCTTCCTTCAAGCTGACCTTCGGCGGCGGCGCGTGGATGGAGGACGCAGACCCCTGCCTTACGGACCTCGCCGTCCTGCTGACGGCACGGGATGGAACGCGCCGGGCGGCCTGCGTGCGGCTGAGGGTGCGCCGGGACATCCCCCTGAAGGGGTAGGCTCATGGCCTCTCTCGTGGAGGAGCTGGGGCTGGGCGTTGGCGCGCTGTCCAGGGGGCCGAGGAACGCCCTGACGGACGTGCCGGGCGTGCGCGTCGGCCACGCCACGGTGGACGACGGTGGCGTCCAGACGGGCGTCACGGCCGTGATTCCGGCGCCCGGAAGCCTGTTTCGCCAAAAGGTCCCAGCGGGGTGTGCCGTGTTCAACGGCTTCGGCAAGAGCATGGGGCTCCTGCAGATTCAGGAGAAGGGGACCATTGAGACGCCCGTCGTCCTGACGGGGGTCTCGAGCGCCGGGGCGCTGTACGAGGCGCTGTTCCGCCGCTCCATGGACGAGCACCCTGAGATCTGCACGACGGCGGGCAGCGTGAACCCCGTGGTGTGCGAGTGCAACGACAGCTACCTGAACGACGCACGGGCCGTGCGCCTGGGCCGTCCCCAGTTGGACGCGGCGCTGGCGGCGGCCGCGGAGGACTTTCAGCAGGGCGCGGTGGGCGCGGGGCGGGGAATGACCTGCTTTGGGCTGAAGGGCGGCATCGGCAGCGCCTCGCGGCTGGCGGCGGCAGGGAAGGAAACGTACACCGTCGGCGTCCTGGTCAATGCGAACTTCGGCGTCATGACGAACCTCGTTCTGGCGGGGCGTCCTGTCGGGGCGGCACTTTCGGCCCTCCTGGAGGCACGCCGGACCGAGGAGGAGCGGGAGTCCGGCTCCATCATCCTGGTGCTGGGCACGGACGCGCCCCTCACGGCGCGGCAGTTGACGCGGATGGCGCGCCGGTGCTTCGTGGGCGTAGGCCGGACGGGCTCCTTCGTGGGGGACGGCAGCGGCGACGTTGCCGTGGCCTTTTCGAACGCCTTCCGCATCCCCCACGAGGTGTCGGAGGACCCCGTCCTCCGCGTTCCCTCCCTTCACGAGAACTGCATTGACCCCCTGTTTCAGGCCGCTGCCGAGGCTGCGGAGGAGGCCATCCTGAGCGCGCTCCTGTGGGCGGAACCCGTTCGGGGGCGCGGGGGGCACGTCCGCCATGCCCTGCGGGACTTCCTGCCGGAGCTTGACGCCGCCGGTCTGCTGTCCACGACGCGCTGAGCGATGGCTGGACGACGGCGAAGCGCTTCGTTTTGGAGCGGTCCCCGCCGCCTTCGGAGGGGAGCGAACCGCGTCATGGAGCGGATGCTGAAGCGCCTCGTCCTAGCCTTTCTGGCCCTTCTGGCCGGATGGCTGGGGCTTGAACACTGGCAGGGGCGGACGGAGGACGTCCTCTCCGCTCCGGTGGTGCGCGTCGTGGATGGGGATACGATCGTCGTGAGCGTGGAGGGCTCGAACCGGAAGGTGCGGCTCATCGGGGTGGACACCCCGGAAACCGTAAAGCCCAACACGCCGGTGCAGTACTATGGAAAGGCGGCCAGCGACTTCACGAAGCGGGAGCTGACGGGACGGCGCGTCTGGCTGGAGTACGACGCCGAGCCGACGGACCGCTACGGACGCCACCTGGCCTACGTGTGGCTGACGTCCCCGCCCGAAAGCGCGGACGAGGCGTCGGTGCGGCGGGGCATGTTCAACGCGCGGCTCCTGACGGGAGGCTATGCGCGGGTGCTGTCCATCAAGCCGAACACCCGCTACAGGGAGCTCTTCGCCCGAATGGAGGAGGAGGCCCGCCGTTCGAAGATCGGGTTGTGGGGCAGGAAGGCCGGCCGGTAGGACGGCACAGGACGCGATCGCGTCATTGACATTATCCTTCGTCTGGCTCATAATCAGACGCGAGGGATCTTAATGCGGGGAAGGCCCGACGCGGCCTTCCCCTTTTTTGCCTATGGGGGTATGCAGGTTTCAATGAACGAAGTGCAGGGAATGAACGAAGTGAGTAAAACGAGTGAAGTGAATGAAGTGAGTGGAGTAAGTGAAGTGAAGGGCGAGAACGAGGCCGGGGAGGGGGGGACGCCCTTCGGCGCGCCCTCAAACCTGGACCTGAGCGAGATATCGAGAGACGAGTACCGCGAGCTTGAGAGCTACGGGCGGGAGCCCGTCGACGAGGGGTTTGACGTCTACGGCCTTCGGGACGAGCTCCTGCGCGCGCTGGAGGAGAAGGGCTTCGAGCACCCGACGCCCGTGCAGCGGCGCGTGCTGGGCGCGGAGTGGCAGGGACGGGATCTGATCGTCCGGGCGCGGACGGGCAGCGGCAAGACGCTGGCCTTTCTCCTGCCCCTGCTCCAGGAGGTTTCGGTGGGGGAGAGGCAGCCCCGAATTCTGGTGCTGTCCCCGACCCGCGAGCTGGCGCAGCAGACGGCCAAGGAGGCGGAGTGGCTGACGCGCCACCTGAGGTTGGGCGTCGTGGCGCTGGTGGGCGGCATGGAGATGGGGCCCCAGCTGCGCGCCCTGCGCGGGGGCGCGGCCGTCGTCGTGGGGACCCCCGGTCGGGTGCGGGACCACATCGAACGCGGAACCCTGCTGACGGAGGGCATCCAGCACGTGGTCCTGGACGAGGGGGACCTGATGCTGGACATGGGCTTCCGCGACGAGCTGGAGGCCATCCTGGGGGCCATGCCGGAGGAGCGCCGGACGTGGCTCTTCTCCGCCACGATGCCGGACGAGATGCGGGAGCTGGCGGACCGCTACCTGAAGGCCCCCTTGATCCTCTCCCTCGTGGAGGAGGGGGCGCAGCACGCGGACATCCTGCATCGGGTCTACATGATCCCCTCCCGCCGCCGTTTCGAGGGGCTGGTGAACATCCTGCTGTGGGAGCACCCAAGGCGCTGCCTCGTGTTCTGCCACACGAAGATGGAGTCCATCGAAATCGCCCAGAAGCTGCAGGACGAGGGCTTCACCGCGGCGGCCCTTCAGGGCGACATGACGCAGAACGAGCGCATGGCGGTGCTCGCCTCCTTCAAGTCCGGCTCCATCCCCTGTCTGGTGGCGACCAACGTGGCTGCGCGGGGGCTGGACGTGGAGGGCGTGACGCACGTCATCCAGCTTGGACTGCCGGACGACCAGGAAACCTTCGTCCACCGCAGCGGCCGCACGGGAAGGGCGGGCAACGAGGGCACGAACCTGATCCTGCTCTCGCCGCCCGAGGCGGGGCGCTTCCGTGACATGCTGCGCTCCACCCGGATGAAGGTGGAGTGGGAGGACATCCCGGACCTGGACCGCATCCACGCGACGCAGCGCGAGGTGATGGAGCGCGAGCTGCTCTCCGCGCCCCTCGACGGGGACTACGAGGAGTGCCTGAGCTGGGCGGAGGACCTCCTGTCGCGCGCGGAGCCGAGGGTGCTGACCGCGAAGCTCCTGGCCTTCCTCTCCTCCCGCACGGCCAAGGGGTACAGCCTCAGCGCGGAGCTGGATCGAGAGCGGGAGCGCCGTCGGGGAGGACGCTCGGCGGTTCGGACGCGGGAGAGTGCGGCGCCGGGCCGCAGGCAGCGCGGCGTCATGACACGGATGCGCAGCAGCCGCGGGCCGGTGACGGACGTGGGGCGAATCCTGAACGCGCTCTGTACGGCGCTGAAGGTGGAGCGCTGCGAGGTGGGCGCCATCCGCCTGAAGGACGATCACATCCTGGTGGAGCTTCAGCCGCTGGCCATGTCTCGCCTGGAGCAGGGACGGGCGGGGCTGGCGCGCTGGGGGCTCTTCCCGGAGGACGAGGCTCCCAGTCGCGGGCGGCGCAGCCTCCGCGGCGAGGTCCGCAGCCGGCGCGGAGGCGTGAGAACGGGGCTTCGCAGGAGCCGGGAGGAGTATTAGGGAGGGGACGAGTGGGGCGCGGACTTCGGCTGCACCCCATTCCTTTAGCGAGGCGGCGCTACAGCGCCGCCTCGTGCTTTTGGAGGTCGATGACGACGACCGCGGAGGTGACGGCGCGGCCCTCTCCATCGTAGGGCTTTGCGTAGCCCTTCTCCTCGATCTGCCGCTGCCCTTCGGCACGCAGTCCGTCGATCTCTCCCGCGCTCCGGGCCAGCTTGAACTCCAGCACGACGACGCGGTGGGGAAAGAGGACCAGGACATCGCTTCGCCCTCGATTGGTCGGGACCTCCCCGTGGGCCGTGATGCCCGCCCCCCGCAGGAGCATCAGGAACAGGGAGCGGTACAGGGACTCGTCCCGCCGCGTGA
>NZ_DBHLDX010000010.1:0-49773 GCF_057312375.1 Fretibacterium sp. | reverse complement strand
ATGGGGTACGGGTTCCGTATCCAGGAGGACGAAGGGCCATATTGGCTCTACGCCGTGAACACGGCTGGAGGCGAGGAGAACTGGGAGGAGTGCGACCAGGTGGAGTGGGCCGGGAGTTACGAGGCCACTCTGGAGGAGGCGCGTCGGTACCACTTCAGGCGGTACATGCTCGCCGAATACAGTATTTACAGGGAGGAGCTTGCGATCATCCCTGAGAAAAAGGCCGGGGCGTTCCTGATGGACTACGACGAGCTGCTGGGGCTTATCACGGCGTGGGAGGTTCGGGAGTACTGCCTGGAACTGGACGAGGAATTTGAGACGCGGCTCTGGTTCTACGAGAACCGGGGAAAGAGGAAGGCGGCCTAGGGAGGCAACCCTGGACCGCCGCGCACCACAGGAAGAGACACATCAACCCGAGGGCGGTTCCATTGTACCGCCTTCGGGGACAAAATCCAAGGAGGCTATGACGATGGGGCAGAAGGAGCTTGCGGAGAAGGTCAGGGAGCTGAAGGGGCTCAAGCAGATGGCTGAGGAGCTGGCGGCGGAGATAACGTCCATCGAGGACGAGATCAAGGCGGAGATGACGGCACGGGGCGTCTCGGAGATGCTGGTGGACGTGTTCAAGGTCCGCTGGACCAAGGTCCTGAGCAGGCGCTTCGACTCGACGGCGTTCAAGGCGACCCACGCCGATCTCTATGGGCAATACCTGAAGGAGGTCGAGACCCGGCGGTTCAGCGTGGCGTAGGGGAGAGCGGGGGCCTCCTTGGCCCCCTTTCGAGCCCGAACGCGTAACGGAATGATACGGGTTGGAAGAACCGTCGCCCTCCCTGTGGTTACGGGAGAGGCTGCAAGGGATACAGGAGGAATGATCGAGAATGGACATCACGCGGGAGTACATGGAGCAGTTCTCAAAACGCATGGGCAGCGTCACCCTGCCATCGGGGAAGAAGCTTCCCGCAATGACGAGGGAGTCGGGGCTTCGCGTTCACAGCAGGATTTTTCTCCGGGCCGACAACGTGCCGGAGTTCTACGTCTCCCTCAGCGATCCCGTCCCCGAGGAGACGGCGCTTCTGGTCATGCCGGACGGCCGGGCCGTGTTCGTCCCCGCGTCCCGCATCGAAGAGGCGGGGCTGGACAAGGAGCTCCCTCCTGCGGGGGTTCCCTTCTTCTCCACCTTCTATCCCATCTCCGGCATGCCGGGGGAGCGCCTGGCCCTGACGCGGCCGATCTCTAAGGGTAGGCTCCTGATGGCGGGCTCTACGGGGCGGGCCGTCGTGGTCGAATTGCCGGAGGACGTGTCGGGCGTCACCACAGGAAGGGCGCCCGAGGGCAGTACTCTCTTCCTCGCGGCCTATATCCTCGCCGACCCCCGGACAAGGGAGGTCGTCGTCTCGTCCCCGCCTCGTCCGATCGGCACCGACGCCCTAAGCCGAACTTAGCCCGTCAGGGTTCGCTTGACGGATTCGTCAAGCGAGGGTTTTGAGGGTACTCATTCCGTGAGTATCCTCGTCACCCTCAGAAATTCTGAGGGTATTCCCAAAACAAGTGTGTACGGTACACATCTCCGCCGAATTACCCACCCTCGGAAATTCTCTCGGAGATCCTGGGGCGTCCCCCTCAGGGGGCTCAATCCGTTTGATACCCGTGACGTACGTTTTGCGTACCTCACGTTTCGTTAGGGACCGAACGGGATGCCAGGGCAAGCGTCGTCAAAATGACGACAGTTGGCCTTCTTGGCCAAGAGGGCGACCGAAGTCAAAACAACTGCGGTTGAACCGCCCCCCCTCCCTGTGGCCACGCAACCACAGGGGACGAAGGCCCTTCTCTCCCTGCGGACGTTGGTATAATCCTCATGGAGGAGGTGAGGTCGTGGCAAAGATGGGACGGCCGAGGAAGATCAAGAGCGTCAGGCAGTTCGAGGAACGAGCGGAGGCCTATTTCATGGACTGCGAAGCCAAGGGGGAGCCCGTCCTGCTGACCGGCCTCATCCTGGCCCTGGGGTTGTGCTCTCGGGAGGGGCTCGACGAATACGGCAGGAGATCGGAGTTTGCTGACTCGGTAAAAGGGCCAAGCTCCGGGTCGGAATGGAGTACGAGAAGGCCCTGCATTCCCGCAACCCGTCCGGGCCGATCTTCGCCCTGAAGAACTTCGGCTGGACGGACAAGCAGGACGTGGAGCTGTCCGGGGGCGTCGCCGTCAACACCATCGCCGATCTGATGATGGAGGCCCTGGAGGACGAGGAATAGGCTCCTGGGCACCGCAAGGCGGCAGGACGAAGAAGCACGATATCGAAGGGTGTCCGAAGGTTGGACGCCCTTTTTGTTGGCCGGGGCTCCTCCCTGTGGTTACGTAGCCACAGGAAGAACCCAGGGGGCCGAGCCTCCCTGCCAACAGGTCGAAAACAGGGGCCTCCCTCTCTGCTAACAGGTCAAAAACAGGGAAGTCCCTTCGCTGGTAACAGCGTAAAAACAGCGAGTTCGATGTTGAAAAATGTTGAAGACCGAGGCCAAGACCTCAAACCTTCCTCACCCTGTGGCGGCGTGGGGCCACCTCGTTGACAAGGCTGCTCTCGGCGTGGGCCTTTCTCAGATCGTCCAGCGTCAGGGCAAGGTACTTCTGCGTCGTCGAAAGATCGGCGTGTCCCATCATGTCCCGCAGCGCGAAGACGTTCATGCCCCTCCGGAGCATCCCCAGTGCCGCCGCGTGCCGCAGGTGGTATGGCGTGATCGTCTTCCCCATCTGGGCCGCATACCGCCTGAGCCTGTGCCCCCAGGAGTTCTCCCGGAAAGGCGTCCCATCCTCCGAGCAGAACACCGGGGCGTCCCCCCATTCCGGATGACGCGCGGCCAGGAGGGCCTGAACCGCCAGCACCGTTTGCGCCGTGATGGGGACGGTCCGGGCCTGCCTCGTCTTGGCCGCAGGGGCGGGGATCGTCACCAGAAGGCCCGCCAGGTCGAAGTCCCCGGGCCGAAGCTGGAGGCTCTCTCCAGGCCGCGCCCCGCAGTCCAGGGAGAACAGCATCAGTGCGTAGTCCCGCATCCCCGTAAAGGTCCGCCTGTCCGGGAGCCTCAGGAGATCGGCCAGAGTGTCCGTCTCAATATGCACGACGCGCCCTACGGAACGGCGCTTCTTGAGCCCGGCCAAGGGGTGCCCACAGGAGAGCAGCCCTTCCTCCAGGCACCAATCGAAGAACTTTTTGATGTACTTGTAGCGCATGTTGTAAGTGTTGGGGTTGATGCCGTCGCTCAGGTAGGAGAGCGCAGCCGCCCGGTAGTCCTCCGTCCCCTTGGGGATTCGTTCGGAGAACGCCGCAAGATGGGCGCGGTAGTCCCGGAGCGTCCGAGGGGCCAAGCCCTCGGCCCGGCGGAAAGACAAAAACATCCCTACGGCTCCCGATATTTTTTGCATGGAGCTTCCCCCGGAAAGGCAATGAGAAAAGGAGCGGGATGAGCGACGGCCTATACAATTTCGGGCAATTCAAAATCTCCGTAAAGTCAGTTATTGTAAGGCTTGTAGCTCAGTGGATAGAGCGACGGCCTCCTAAGCCGTAGGTCGGCAGTTCGAATCTGCCCAAGCTCGCCATAGAGGAATTGCAGGGGTTTACAGGGAAAAAGTAGCAGAAAAATAGAGAAAATAGGCCGTCGCTCATGGGGAGCTTTGCAGCGCAAGGATTCCTGTCGTCTCGCTTTCAAAATGTCCGTTTTTCCATTCGGGAGAAACGGCTTTTCGTCTTTTACCATGTATAATTATAACAGTCCATCTGGAAGGGGTTATAATGGAATGAAGAGGAGGAACGATAATGCCAAGATGGACGGAAGCGGACCGCACTCCGTTAGCCTTCCTAAGGCAAATGCTTATCTCTCGCGCAACGAGACAGCAGTGAGATTACATGTTGGGGTTACGACGTTGGCGTGGTATGAAAACGGGGTAAACGATGTTCCAACGGGGGGCGCTGAAAAGATGGCAATCTTGTATCAAGTTCCCCTTGACGTAATGAGGGAGGCCGTTACGCAAACCCAGAACACTGTCGCGGCTGCGGTGTCTGCGGCCAAGAGAGAGGAGGGGTAAGGGATGGCGACCTATACGGCTTGCTACACGAAAATAGAGGCGGGCTACATGGGGCAGCTTCTCGAATGGCCGGAGGTCATCACTGAGGGGAGCACCCTTGAGGAGTGCCGGGCCATGCTGATAGACGCCGCCCAGGAGATGGCAAGGGCGTATCTGGAAACGGGGCAGGTCCCACCTCAAACGCCGGTCCTCTTTGAACCCCTTCCTGTGGCCATGGAGGGGGCATCGCATGTCGATTAACCGACGCGACCTCGTGAGGCACTTGGAGCAATACGGATTTTTCCTGCAGGTGGAGGCACGCCTGGGAGCGGAGAGCCGTGCAGCGCGGCAGACGCCAGAGAATCTTATTGCTGCAGCTATCGAGCAGTACCTTGAAGACCTGGAAGACTACCGGGGCGCCGTGAGGATTTCCGAGGAAGTTAGGAGCGGCAGGATGGAAACCTATAGCCTGGAAGATGTGAGAGTACGCCTTGGCCTGGGGAGTTAGGCTTTCGAGGGAAGCAGAGAAGACTTTAGGGCGCCTGGACAAATCCGCCCGAACGCGGATAGTGGATTTTCTGAGTACGCTGTCCTTCGCTTCCTCTCCACGAGAAAGGGGCGCAGCCCTGACTGGCCCGCTCTCAGGGTATTGGCGTTACCGCGTGGGAAACTACCGGCTCATCTGCGACCTTCGGGACTGCGAGCTCGTCGTCTCGTCTTGAAGATCGGACACAAAAGAGAGGTCTACAGGTAGGCCGGGGAAGATTCTGCATTGCTGGATGCGTTTAAAACGTACCCAGCCGAATTACGCACAGGGGCAAGGCCCCAAGCTGGAAGTCTGGGGAGCGTTCCGGGAAACACGGAGGTGAGATAGAGGGATGACCATTAAAGGCGTTTTGCTGAAGCATGGGAATACCGGCGTCATCTGCCGCCAAGGGGACGACGGAGAGCCGCAGGGAGAGGGGAGTCGACGCCGCGAGGCCCGAAGGACCTTGATGTCCCAGATCATCAAGGAGCACAAGGGAGCGTTCGATGAGCTCGCAAGGTATTGAATGGCTCAATGAGGAGGCCATACTTGACGCGGTGCTCCTTCTGCAGGAGCAGTATGCCGGAGACTCCATCGGGATTATCAACCTCAACCCCATCGGCTATATCGCCAACTTGGCCGCAGTTTCGCATTACTACGGCAGCGATCTCCTGTCCCTGGCCGCAGTGATAGGGCGCTCGATCATCCAGGGGCACCCCCTCCAGGATGGCAACAAGCGTCTGGGGATTCTCCTGATGACGCTGTTCCTCTCAGAGAATGGCGTGCGGCTCCAAGCAAGCGAAAGAGAGATTACCGAAACGGCGCTGTCCTTGGCGCAGGGGACGCTTGATTTCAACGGTCTGCGTTCTTGGCTGGGGGCGCATACTTGTGGATAAGAGCGTCAGGCCATGCCCTGGACAAGGCTCAGGAGATAACGGAGGCGTCCTCGGAACGGGAAAGGGACTGCCTTAAACGCAGGCCCCTTGAGCCCTCTCCCTGTGATCATGGGGGGGAGAACCGGTCGGCTGCAGGAGATGAAACGGGAACATGGCGGAACAGTATTTGTCGGCGCATGAGTTGGATGACAAAATTATGCGCTACTGCGGACGGCGCGTGCAGGTGAAACTCAAAGAGTCCTCATCCCTGTTCCCGTTGGGAGATGTCTTGACCTGCGTAGCATGGTACTACGACGAACATGCTATTGACATTGATGACGAGGAAGAAAAAGAGTTTATGGGGTATGGAATGCGGGTTTATGACGTCGAGATCAATGGAGTCCCCATAGCTGGGGTCGGGAGTATTCCCTTCGCGCATATTGCCGGATTCATTCCCCTGGAGGGTGAGAATACCCCGGAGGAAATAGACCGATTGTTTAAAAAAGCAAGCGGCATTAAGGCTTAAAATGAGCCCCTGCAGGATGGCCCCGCTCCTTGGCCCGAGGGTCAGCACTTGATCCCCTCAGAGGGGTCAATTCGTTTGATACCCTTGGTTCCTCACGGTTCGTTAGGGGGCGGCCAAGGGGCTCAAGTGTCGTCATTTTGACGACGGTTGGAGGACGGCCCCTGCTCCCCCTGACCAATGGGGTAACCGAAGTCAAGGCGACTGCGGTTGAGGTAGGTCCGGGGCTGCCTTGTCTTGGCCGCGGGGGCCGGGATCGTCACCAGGAGCCCCGACAGGTTGAAGTCCCTCGCTCGAAGCTGGAGGCTCTCCCCAGGCCGCGCCCCGCAGTCCAGGGAGAACAGCATGAGGGCGTAGTCCCTGAGCCCCGTGAAGGTCCGCCTGTTCGGGAGCCTCAGGAGCTCGGCCAGGAGGTGAGCACAGGAGAGCAGACCCTCCGAGAGACACCAATTGAAGAACTTCTTGAGGTACGCGAAGCGGAGGTTGTAAGTGTTGGGGTTGTGGTCATCGCTTTTAAGCATGTTAATAAACAGAGCCATCGGTTGAGCCGGTGGCTCTGTTTGTTGACACCTCGCGATTAAAAGAGTTGGCGTGCTTTAAACGGCGGGTGGCGGACAAAATCGGCGCCGCGAGGGACGGGCAAAAGGGCAAAGGAGCGTTGAGGCAAAGGCAGGGCGTGAAAGACGATCTGGAGGTTCCTTCCCCCCTTCGCCGGATATTTCATTCCTGCTGTATGCCGGGCTTGTCCTTTGCCCTGCGCTCCGCGCGTCCGATGCCCTCCTCGCCCTCCGGGGGCCGGTGGACGACGTCGGCGATTGCGATGAGCTGGCGTCGGCGCGGGCAGCTCTCGATGTGGTCGTTGATCACCCCGCAGGACTGGAGGTGCGAGTAGACCGTCACCGCCCCAAGGAACTTGAAGCCGCGCGCCTTCAGGTCCTGGCTGACGGCTGCGGACAGGGCGTTGCTGGCGGGGATGTTCCCTGCCTGGTGTCCGTCGTAGAGGATCGTCCTGCCCTCGGTGAAGGCCCACAGGTACTCGCTGAAGCTGCCGAACTCCTCCCGCACCTTCTGGAAGCAGCGGGCGTTGGCGATGATGGCCTGGATCTTGCGCGGGGCCCGAATCATGCCGGGAGTTTCCATGGCGCGGGCCACGTCCTCATCGGTGAAGGCCGCCAGGCGGTTCCAGTCGAAGCCCGCCAGGCATTGGCGAAAGATATCGCGCTTCTGCAGCACCGTGTTCCAGCTCAGCCCGCACTGCATGACCTCCATCATCAGGTGCTCAAAGTGCTTCCCGTCCTCGTGGACGGGGACGCCCCACTCCGTGTCGTGGTAGCGGCGCATCTCCGGGTTCATCAGGGCCCAGGGACAGCACCCCGTTTCCATTGTATCGTCCGTCGCACTCACTTTCGTTCCGCCTCCTCGTTCTATCCGTTCTGTCATCATAAGGTGACTCCGCTCAGGCGTCGCTTCTGAGCATCGAGCTCAAGTCCCTCTGAGCCTGTTCGTAGCTCTGGAATTGGATGGCCTGCATCCCGAAGTCCCGCGCCCCCTGGACGTTGGGCTCCAGGTCGTCGATGAAGACGCAGCGGCCCGGCGTCAGGGCGTATCGCTCGCAGATGGCGGCGTAGATGGCCCGGTCTGGCTTCAGGAGCTTCACGTCGCAGGAGAAGACGCCGCCATCCAGGACGGGCAGAAAGTCCAACACGCCAGGGTTGGCGTCCATGATGAGGTGCGAGTAGTTGGAGAGGAAGAGGGCGCGCCGGCCCGTCGCCTTGACCGATTGAATCCAGGGGATGGCGTAGTCCAGCCGGCTCACGCAGCCCCCTATGTGCTCCATGAGCGTTCGGATCTCGCCCTCACGACGGGGTGCGCCGGTGATGAAGCCCTCGATGATCGACTCCGTGCTCAGCACGCCCCGGTCCAGCTCGTCCCACAGTCCCGTCCCCCAGAGCGCCTCGTTGATCTCCTCGATGGCCCCCTCGTCCCCGACCCAGCGGTGGACGTAGCCGGTCCAGTCGAAGTTCGCCAGCACTCCTCCGATGTCGAAGATCACCGTGTCGATCGCAGCCGTACTCATCGTTTCACGTCCTCGTCAGTATGAGTTTAAACGCAGTATAACACGACGCCCCGGCGGACGTCAGGCTCGAAATAACGAGCTGGATACGCTACAATAACATTTACAAGCTGAATTTAGAAAGGAGCTGGTTCAAGTGACTGTCTTCATGAAGGGGGCCGAGGTGGCGGCCGGGATGAAGGAGGCGCTTCTGGCGGAGCACGCGGAGTTGAAGGGGATGGGCGTGGACCCGAAGCTGGCCATCGTGAGGGTGGGGGCCAGGGGGGACGACCTGGCCTACGAGCGCGGCGCCTTGAAGCGCTTTGCCGGGCTGGGCATCACGGCGCAGGTGTACGAGCTGCCGGAGGACATCAAACAGGCGGATTTCGACGCGGAGTTCGGGAAGATCAACGCGGACCCGAACGTCCACGGCATCCTCCTGTTCCGCCCGCTGCCGGGCGGCCTGAGCGACGAGGCGGCGCGTCGGACCATCGACCCGCGCAAGGACGTGGATGGAATGAGCCCCATCAGCTCGGCCATGGTCTTTGCGGGCGCGAAGGACGGCTTTGCCCCCTGCACGCCGGGCGCGGTGATGGAGATGCTGGCGCACTACGAGGTGGACCTCAAGGGAAAGAACGTGACCCTCGTGGGGCGCAGCATGGTGGTGGGGCGCCCACTGGCGATGCTGATGCTGGCGGCGAACGCTACGGTGACGATCTGCCACACGAAGACCGTGGACATGCCGGCCGTCTGCCGCCGCGCGGACATCGTGGTCGCCGCGGCGGGGAAGGCGGGCATGATCGGCGCGGACTGCGTGACGGACAGGAGCATCGTCGTGGACGTGGGCATCAACGTGGGGCCGGACGGCAAGCTCTGCGGCGACGTGGACTTTGAGGCCGTGTCGTCCGTCGTCAGCATGGTGAGCCCCGTGCCGGGTGGCGTGGGGGCCGTGACGACGTCCGTCCTGGCCAGGAACACGCTGCGGGCCGCGCGGCTTTTGATGAAACGCTGAGGCCCATGTCCCTGTCCGTCCGCCAGGTGCTCCAGCGGGTGAGCGAAGGGGCGATGAGCGTCGAGGACGCGCTGCTGCACGTGAAGGAGAAACCCTTTGAGGACCTGGGCTTCGCCAAGGTGGACCTGCACCGCAGGGTCCGTCAGGGCGCGGCGGAGGTCATCTACGGCGCGGGCAAGACGCCGGAACAGATAGCGGGCATCCTGGAGGCGATGCGGCGGAACGGGCAGGGCCCCGTCCTCATCACGCGCCTGTCGCCGGAGGCCGCGGAGGCCGTCGGCCGGTCCTGCGCGCTGGACTACCACGAGGAGGCCCGCGTCGGCATTGTGGGGGACCTGCCGCAGCCCGACGGGATCGGGCGCGTCGTCGTGGCCACGGGCGGGACCAGCGACATCCCCGTGGCGGAGGAGGCCGCGCTGACGGCCGAGGCGCTGGGTAGCGAGGTGCAGCGCCTCTACGACGTCGGCGTGGCGGGCCTGCACCGAACCCTCTCCCACCTGGAGGACATCATGAGCGCCAGCGTCCTCATTGCGGTGGCGGGCATGGAGGGGGCCCTGGCCAGCGTGCTGGGCGGCCTGGCGGAGTGCCCGGTTATCGCCGTGCCCACCAGCGTGGGCTACGGGGCGTCCTTCGGCGGTCTGGCGGCGCTCCTTGCGATGCTGAACTCCTGCAGCAGCGGCGTGACGGTGGTCAACATCGACAACGGCTTTGGAGCGGGGTACTGCGCCAACCGGATCAATCACATGGGCGTTAAGAAATGAAATAGCGGGGCCTGGCCCCGCTATCTTTCATCCTGTCTTCTCCTGTCCCGCTCGCCCTCCGGCCCGCAGCCCGTTCCCCAGTTGGGGGTGAGGCGTTTGCGGCGGTCCACGCCGCCGGGGGCGCCTTTGTCGCTGACGCGGCGCTCCTTCTCCATGGAGGGGTCGTAGATGACGCAGCAGGCGCGCCCGCTGTGCTTGGCCTGGTAGAGGGCCAGGTCGCTCCGGTGGATGAGGTGGTCGATGGCCGAGCCGGTTTCGTTCTCCGTCGTCTTGGTGATCCCGCCGCTGACGGTGAGGTTCTTCGTCCTGTCGGAGCTGTGGAAGTAGGCGGCCATGTCCTGAATGAATTGGTCCACCCGCCCCTTGAGGTCCTCCAGCGACAGATCCCCAAGGAACACCATCATGAACTCGTCCCCGCCCAGGCGGGCGATGAAGGCGTCCGGAAAGTTGTGCTGCATCATCTCGGCGGTGGCGGCGAGCGCCGCGTCGCCCGTCTGGTGTCCCCAGGTGTCGTTGACCTCCTTGAAGTGGTCGAGGTCCAGGTAGACGCAGGCGACGTGTTCCTCGTCCTGGTGGGCTTGCATGTAGTTCTGGAAGTACCAGCGCGAAGCCAGCCCGGTGAGGGCATCCTGCCGGGCGATCTCCAGTATCTGCTGCTGAAACTTCAGCTCCTTCGTCATGTCCCGCGCGACGCTGACGATACCGATGATCGTGCCGTCCTCGTCGAAAAGGGGAGTCTTATAGGTCTTCAACCGGCGCAGGTCCTCCTGCCCCCTGACCTCCTCGTCGAAGACGCAGGTTCTCCCCTGGCGGATGACCTCTTTGTCCGTTTCGGGCCAGGCGTACTCGTCCTTCGCACACTCCCCCTCCGGCATCCTCCAGACGTAGTAGTGTCCGTGCCCCTGGACCTCCTCCTTCGTCTTGCCGACGAGCTGGCAGAAGGCGTCGTTGACCTTGACGTAGGCGCCCTTCAGGTCCTTGTACCAAATGAGGTCCGGCAGGGGATCGATGGTTTGGTTCAGCTGGTTTTGAGCCGTCCAGAGGGCCTTCTCCGCCTGGATCTCCCGCAGGATGTGTTGAAAACGAAAGCGCAGCATCGCGGGGGAGAGCGGCTTGATCCACACGTCGTCCCATAGCGCCAGTTCCTTTTCGGATAGGTTCTTCGGGCGGGAGGTGCAGAGGATACGCTTTGCGCCCTCCTCGATGGACGCGCGCAAATCCTCCTCCGAGAGGCTCGCGCTCTCGTCGAGGATGACGATCTGGCGATCCTTCCGAGGTAGGCCTCCCAGCGGCTTCAAGGGCTGGAAGCGGTGGATGAAGCGCGGAAGCGGTGACATCCCCTTCAGGACGCTCAGGGAAACGTCGTCAAGCCCGCAGCAGTTGATGATGAGCTCGCAAGAGTACAAATCCTGCTCCGCCTCCTTAAAATTTGTCCGAAAGTTTTTTCACGATTCACGACTGCCGATCGACTTGCACGATGATATTTTGTTATTATGACAGATATCTCGAAAAAAGCAAAAGATTGCCGGCGGGAGCCCTCCGGCCGCAGCGCGGCGTTGACATTGGAAAGCGATCATTGAGGATCGTTGCGATTGAGGGAACGGCTGCTTGTGCTAAAGCGGAGATGACGAGGAATTGGCTGGTTTTGCTTGACAAACCGATGTGGCGGAATTATAATTTTTAATAGATGAATTATATTGTAACTTTCTGAAATTCTGGAGGGAGGCTTTTTATGTCTATTCGTGGAAAACTGCGCTTGATCGCAGGGGCGATTTTCCTGGTGATCCTCTTGATGACCGGCGTGACTTACGTTCGATCGGGAGCGATGCTCGACAGCTTTCTGAAGAGTTCCGGCACCGAAATTGCAGTTGGCGCTGCGCACATCGTCCAGGATCAGCTGGACCGCTACATCGCGACCGTAAACGTCGCTGCGGCCGCCATGCGCCAAGCCTACATCGACGCGGGTAACCCCGATGCCGGGGCAAAGAACGTCGAGGCGATCTGCGAAAAGATGCTGAAGAACGCCGAGGACAAGAACATCCTGAACCTGTACCTGGCGCTCGAGTCCACCGGGTTACTGGCCATCGCAAGCTCCGAGGGCAAGTGGGTTGCCCCGGCGGGATATGACGCCCGGACGCGAGGCTGGTATCAGCAGGCTGTGGCCGACCGCGGGACCACCAGATTCAGCACTCCCTATATTGAGGCTGCTTCAGGGAAGCTGGTCATTGCAGCCACTAAGGCCGTTTATGATGACTCCGGCAAACTGGTGGGCGTGGCGTCTATTGAGGTGGATTTGGACAAGCTGAGCGCTTTTGTGGTTAGCCAGAAGGTCTTCGGTCAGGGATCGGGCGCCCTCGTGCAGAAGGACGGCACGTTCATTGCCCACAGCAACAAGGACTACGTTTTGAAGGCCAACCTCCTCAATGGGCAGGAGTTCGATGCGTCCGTCCATCAGTTTGCGGTCAAAGCTCTGAGCGGCGAGACAGGTTTTGCTGACTACCTCAACAACGGAGAAAGGCGGCGCGTCTTTTTCGCGCCTGCAGGTCATGATCTCTTCTTCATCGTGTTCTTCCCGATATCGGTGATTCAGGCGATGGTGCGTGGTCTGACAGTCTTTCTTGTCCTCATCGCTGTGGTGGCGCTCCTGGTCATCGGCTTTCTCATCTTCGCCATCATGCGCAGCCTCTCCCGCTCCCTCAAGGGCATGAGCGCTGTGACAGCCGACCTGAGCAGGGGAACCCTGACCGTTCGCTTCGACGAGACGGGGCGCGACGAGTTGTCGGGCATGTCAAGGGAGCTCAACGCGATGATCGCTTCCGTGTCCGAAACGCTTCGCAACATTCGAACTGAGGCTGACGAAACTTCAAGACAGGCCGATACCCTTGCGGCCCTCTCCGAGGAAACCCTCGCGTCGATGGAGGAGGTTTCGGCTTCCATTGAGCGCGTCAACGGCGTCGTCAGTTCCGCTTCCTCAGCGACGGAGGAAACCCGCGCGTCCGTCGGGGAGATTGCCGACAGTGCCCAGTCCAGCGCACAGAGCGCCACCGAGAGCGCCGAGCAGGCGTCCCGCGTTGCGGACGTTTCGAAGAACGCCGTGGATGAGGTCGGGGCCGTCGTTACGGGAATGAGGGAGGCGAAGGACAAGTCCAGCCAGAGCATCGCTCAGATTCAAGAGCTTGGCGAGTCGGTGAACGCGATATCCTCCTTCGTGACTACGATCACCTCCATCGCCGATCAGACAAACCTTCTCGCCTTGAATGCCGCCATCGAGGCCGCGAGGGCCGGCGACGCGGGGCGGGGATTCGCCGTCGTCGCCGAGGAGGTGCGCAAGCTGGCCGAGGAATCGGCTCACGCGGCTCAGGAGATCGAGAAGTTGATAGCGGGCCTTCAAAAGCACTCTGAAAGCTCTGTCGAGGCGACAAAGGAAACGGAAAAGATACTGATCGAAACATCGGAAGCGGCGGAGGTGACGCAGCAGAAGCTGAACGGCGCCATGGATGCCATTGCCCGTCTGAACGATGCCATTCAGAACATCGCCGCGATATCGGAGGAGCAGGCTGCTTCCTCCGAGGAGATGACGGCATCCATACAGCACGTCGCAGAGGCCAACCACAACGTGGTGGAGGCCGCCGATTCGATTCAAACCGCGACCCGCGAAACGACCAAAGCCGCGGAGTCCATCGCCGGCGCTGCACAGGGCCTGGCCACCACGGCGGAGAAGCTGCAGGGCTTCATCGGCTCGTTCCTCCTCGACAAACAGGGCGATATCGTCCCGAAAAAGAATCGCTGACGTCCACATTCTGAAGCGAAGCCCCCGACGGCATAGTAAAGCCCGTCGGGGGCTTTTTCTACTGCTGAAGCGCCGGCCTTCACCTGAGGAGTGCCGCGTCGGTGGCTCTCCTCGTTTCAGGATCGGATCGCTCAAAAGCTGCTCCCGAAGGTTTGGGGCTGTTGCATTTAGCCGGTCGATCTGTTAGTTTAGATGGAGAAGGGAGGGGTTTTTGGATGCAGAGCAACTTTTTGAGCCCCGCGGAGGTCGCGGAGCTGGCCGTGGGCGTGGGGCAGCGGAAGGCGGAGATGTCCGTGACGAACCAGCTGATCTTGAGCGTGATGGCGGGGGCCTTCATCGCGTTTGGGGCGGCCGGGTCCTGCGTCGCCGTCCACACGGTGGAGTCCGCCGGAGTGGCAAAGGCCCTGGCGGGCGCGCTCTTCGCCGCAGGGCTCATCATGGTGGTGGTGGCGGGGGGTGAGCTCTTCACGGGGAACTCCCTCATGCTCATGGCCCTGGCTGAGGGGCGGATCTCCCCGTGGCAGCTCCTGCGCAGCTGGCTCGTCGTCTACGCCGGAAACTTCGCGGGCGCGCTTCTCACGGCGGGGCTGGTGTGCCTGTCCGGGCAGTGGGGGATGTCGGGGGGGCTCTTGGGGGCTTCGGTCATCAAGACGGCCGTCGGCAAGACGGCCCTGTCCTTCCGGAACGCCTTCTTTCTGGGCGTCCTCTGCAACTGGCTGGTCTGCCTTGCGGTCTGGATGAGCTTCGCCGCGCGGGACATCGCAGGCAAGGTGCTGGTGATCTTCTTCCCCATCTGGCTCTTTGTGACGTCGGGCTTTGAACACAGCGTGGCCAACATGTACTACATCCCCGCAGGCATCCTGGCCGCGGCGGAACCGGCCCTGGCGGGGCGGGCGGCTTCCGTTGGCCTGTCGCCGGAGGCCCTGGCAAACCTGAACTGGGGCGCCATGCTCCAGGCGAACCTCCTGCCCGTTACCCTGGGCAACGTCGTGGGCGGCGGCGTCCTCGTGGCTCTGGCCTACTGGTTCGTCTATCGGCGGGACAAGCGGTAGGGTCGAAGGCGACGCAAAAGGGGCCGGAACGCTCCGGCCCCCAAAAATTGAAAATCCCCGCATGTACCGTGTCCTGAAAGTCTTGACCCGCTCCCATAACGAATGGGACTGTCCCGCCTCAGTTCAGTCAGCGTAAGCCGTCATCCCCGACGGGAACGTTCGTCCCTGATGGAATCGAGTGTTGGCTCAAGACGTTATCACGATCACGCATACCGCAGGGGTATTGCGCTCCATCACGCTGTTTATTATATCAGAAAACCCACGAAAATCTCCCCGGAGGTTGTTTTTTTGAGGGGACATCGTGAAGCGCCGGTTCAGCTACGGGCTTGCGCGCCCGATTCCTGCCTTCTGCGGAATGGGGCCGCCTGCCCGCACGCTATAATAACGGTCGGCCCCGCGTCCTGACCCAAACGGCGGCGGGGCTTTTTGGACGAAACGAATGAACGCGAATCGAGGAGGCTGTGACGATGACCTTAAAGCTCTTCAGACGTGCCAGGCTCTACACGCCTACGTTAGGAGCCGCGCCGGCGGCTGGAGCGGAGCAGGGACGGATCCGTTCCGTTGAGGACGGCGCCTTCCTGGCGGAGGACGGACGCTTTGCGGCGGTGGGGAGCGCTTCGGAGGTGGAGGGAAGCCTCGCGGGGCGGACGCCGGACCAGGAGTTCGACCTGGGAGGGGCGGCGGTGGTGCCGGGGCTGGTGGACCCGCACACCCACGCCTGTTTTGCCGCGCGGCGGGAGGCCGAGTTCTCCATGCGCCTGGCGGGGAGGCCCTACCTGGACATCCTGAAGGCGGGCGGCGGAATCCTTTCCTCCGTGCGCGCCGTGCGCGGGGCCTCGGAGGAGGAGCTCTTTTCCTTCTCACGCGACCTGCTTCAGCGGACGCTCCAATACGGGACCACGACGATCGAGATCAAGAGCGGGTACGGCCTGGACCTGGACTCGGAGCTGCGCATGCTGCGCGTCATCGGGCGCCTGGGGCGCGAAACGGTGCAGACGGTGGTGCCGACGTTCATGGGGGCCCACGCCGTGCCGGAGCCCTTCAAGTCGGCCCCGGACGGCTACGTGAGGCTTCTGACGGAAGAGATGCTGCCGGCCGTGGCGGAGCAGGGGATCGCCCGCTTCTGCGACGTGTTCTGCGAGGAGGGGGTCTTCTCCATCGAGCAGAGCCGCAGGATCCTGCTGAGGGCGCGGGAGCTGGGCCTCGGACTCAAGATCCACGCGGACGAGGTGAATGACCTGGGCGGGGCGTCCCTGGCCGGAGAGCTCCGGACCGCCTCCGCGGAGCACCTGCTGGCGGCCTCCGACGAGGGCATCCGGGCCATGGCGCGCGGAGGCGTCGTGGCGGACCTGTTGCCCGCCACGGCCTACAGCCTGCGGAAACCCTTTGCCCGCGCACGGAAGATGATCGAGGAGGGGGTCCCCGTGGCCCTGGCGACGGACCTGAACCCCGGCTCCTGCTACTGTGAATCCATGGCCTTCGTCATCAGCCTGGCCGTCATGGAGATGGGCCTGACCCCGGAGGAGGCGCTGACGGGCGCGACCCTCAACGCTGCCTGGTCCCTGGGGATGCAGCAGGAGGTGGGCTGCATCGAGCGCGGCAGGATGGCGGACTTCCTCGTGCTGGACGGGGAAACGCCCGCGACGTTTGCCTACCTGTCCGGAGCCCGGCCCATCCGCTCCGTCTGGAAGCTCGGGGAGCGCGCGGCGTGACCCCGTCCGATGCGGCATAGGCGGCCTGCCAGGATCATGTGCTTTCAGCTCAACCGGTTGAACCTCACGGGGCTGCGTGCCCTGTCGCGGGCGCTCTGCCTCGCTGCAGTCCTTTTGCTGGCGATCCCCTGCGGGGCGGAGGCCGTAACGCGCGGCGCCTTTCTGGCAGCGCTGCTGGACGCCCGGGGGCTCTCCTCGAACGTCCCCGCAGGGAAGGACGCCGTCGCCTTCGTTCAGGGGACGGGGATCGTGACGGATGGAATAGGGGGACCGAACGCTCATGTGACGCGCCGTGAAGCTCTGCGCTGGAGCATCCAGTCCCTGGGGCTGGCCTTTGAGGCGGGAGCGCTGTCCGACGTGTCGGCGGGGTTCTCGGACGAGAAGGCGCTCACGCCCTTCGAGCGGGGTTGCCTCGCCGTGGCGGTGAACATGACGCCCGCCCTCCTGTCGAGGGATCGGAGCTTCCGCGGTGCCCAGCGCCTGACGGAGAAGGAGATGCGCTTCCTTCTGGACCGGGTGAGCCAGGCCAGTGAGGGGTTGAGCCTGGAGGTGACGCTCACGCCCGTGGAGGGCCTGACGCTCCTGCTGCACCGAGATGGGGTTCCTACGGGCGTGCCGCGTTGGCGCGTCTATGCCGACGGGTTCCAGGACAAGGCAGCGGCGGAGTCGGCTCAGGCGTTCTTCAAGTCGAAGGGCTTTGAGATGTCGATGCTCCAGCCGCAGTACGAGTGGTTCCTGCGCTCCCCCGTGCTGGAGGATTATCGGGTCGCGCGGCGCCTGGTGTTCCTGATCCGACAGCGGAAGCTTGCCGTGCGCCTCCTTCCCTCCGTTTCGAACTCCAACACGGAGCTCCTGCCGCGCTACTGGGCCATGCTGACCATCGACCCCGGCTTCTGGCGCATGATCCCTGCAGCCTCGTCCGAGGGGCCCGCTGCGCTGACGCCCCTCAGCCGGATCGTGAAGGACAACACCCTGAGCGCCGCCATCAACGCGGGGTTCTTCGCCGTGACGGGGCGCAGGCAGGGGTACCCCATCGGCCTCTTGAGGTGGGAGGGCGCAGAGGTCCACAAGCTCTACAACGGACGCGGCTGCCTGGGCTGGAACGACGAAAACGAGGCCGCCTTCGGCCTGCCCTCCCTGGTGAACGGGGAGCTGGTAGGCTCGGGGGGGGAGAGCTGGAGCGACATGCCCTTCGCCATCCAGGCCGGCCCCCTTCTCCTGAGCGACGGCGTCGTGCAGGGAAACGACGAGGGCTTCTCCAACTCGCTGCTCTCCGTGCGCCATCCGCGCTCCGTGGTGGGGCTGACGGCGGACGGGGCGTGGTTCTTCCTGGCGGTGGACGGTCGCAACGGGCTGCACGCCGCGGGCGCCACGATGAGCGAGCTGACGGACATCCTGCGCTCCTACGAGGTCCCCTACGCCCTTAACCTGGACGGCGGCGGGTCCACGGAGCTCATCGTGAGGGGCCGGCTCTTCACCTCCCCGTCGGAGGGGAAGGAGCGCCCCATCAGCTACGCCCTTGGGGTGGTGCCCGCCCTCCGGTGAATTGGCCTCGCGACGCGGAGCACAGGACGAAATCGTGGTAAAAACAAGCGTCGAACGAGGCGTTATGTGCTAGAATAGCAAGAACCGAACGGGACGGTGCTGCGGTTGCAAGCCCCGTTACTTTGAAGGAAAGCGGAGTGTTTTTTAATGAAGAAGTTGCTGTTGTGCGCGCTGCTGATGGGCCTGTTGGCTGCTGCCGTTTCCCCGGCGCTGGCTTGGGAGAAGCAGAAGGACCTTGGTCAGGACCACGTGAAGATGAAGTGGTACCTCCTGGACTACGGCGTGAAGGATAACGTTCCCTTCGCCATCGCCCGGAAGTACTACACGAATACCTCGATCAAGAGCCAGACGGTGGACCTCCTGATGTCCAAGTACAACATCTCCCCTGAGGTGGCCGGCAGCCTGTATTTCACGGAGTACGGCTACGAGTACACGCCGGACGGCAAGCAGTTTGCTGTGACCTACCTGCGCCACTACGACATGCTGGGCAACGAGATATACGCCACCGTCTACGACGGATCGAGCGATGCCTTGAAGAAGGTCTTTGCCAACGTGGACCCGAAGTCCACGCCGGGCAAGGGCGCTGCCTACGCTCTGGGCAAGAAGCCCGCGGCGGAGAAGCAGGCCCCTGCCAAGAAGGCCCCGGCCAAGCGCTCTTCCAAGAAGGTCAAGGTGAAGAAGTAGGAACGCCGAAACTTCGCCTCAATCGAAGTCCAGATTCATCTACAAAAAGGGCCGCGGTACCCCCGCGGCCCTTTTTGTGTGCTGTGATTCAGAGGGCGTTTGCCGTGAGGTCCCGGTCCCAGCCGTTTTTTCTGACGTAAAGGATCAATAGGATGGAGCAGAGCAGCCAGCCCGCGGGGTAACTGAGGGCAATGGGGACGATCGAATCCGTCAGGCGCGAGGCGATGAGGAGGTAGACCTGACGAAACAGGACGAAGGAGCCCAGCATGAAGTACATGGGGATTCGGGCGTTGCCGACGCCGCGCAGCGCTCCGCCGTAGATGATGTAGATGACGTTCAGGAGGTCGAAGACACTGTTGAGGCGCAGGAAGAGTACCCCGTAGCGGAGGACCTGATCGTCCCGATTGAACAGGGCGACCATCCATGGGGCCGAGGCGTAGATGATGGCGACGATGAGGGTGGTGATGCCTGAAGAGATGCCCAGGCTGGCGCGCACTCCGGAGCGGATGCGATCCGCTCGCAGCGCTCCCGCGTTCTGCCCCGTGAAGGTCGTGACGGCCATGCCCATGCTCTGAATCGGCAGGAAGACGAAGGCGTCGATCCTGACGTAGATGCCCCACCCTGAAGCGCTGGCGGCGCCATAGGCGTTGATGTAGCCCTGAACGAAGACGTTGGAGAAGGAGGTGAGGGCCAGTTGAACGCCCGATGGCAGCCCCAGGTCGAGTATCCTGCGCAGGATGTGCCGGTCCACGCGCATCTCGCCCCAGGTGATGCTGTGGCATTCCCTGCTGCGGAACAGAAGAGCGAAGACGACGAGGCCTGAGAGGAGCTGCGACAGGATCGTGGCCCAGGCGACGCCTGCGACGCCCGCCTTGAAGGAGATGACGAACAGGAGGTCCAACGCGATGTTCAGGACGGAGGAGAGGATCAGGAGGAACAGGGGGCGCAGGGAATCCCCCACCGCGCGCAGGATGGCGGAGCCCATGTTGTAGAGCATCAGCCCGATCAGGCCCAGCATGTAAATTTGAAGGTACGTCGTGGCCTCCGGCATGATGGAGGCCGGGGTGTTCATGAAGCGCAGGAGTGCGGGCGTCGCCGCATACCCTGCGGCGGACAGGGCCAGCGACAGGACGACCGTGGAAACGACGGAGGTGTGGACGGCCCGGCGGAGGCTGGCCACGTCCCCGGCCCCGAAGTACTGCGCGATGACGACGCTGGCCCCCATCGTCATCCCGATGAAGAGGCTGATGAAGGTAAAGACAATGGGAACGGTGGACGTGACGGCGCCTAGCGCGTCCGCGCCGACGAAGTTGCCGACGACGACGCTGTCCACCGTGTTGTAGAGCTGCTGAAAGATGTTCCCCACGAAGAGCGGCACGGCAAAGTCCACAAGCTGCCTCCAGATCACGCCCTCCGTCATGTCCGTGACGGTCCTGCTCGGCATCTTCTTCCCTCAAAGAATGGATTGGGGACGCCTGACCGCCCCCGCGGTTCCATTATAGCCCGCGAACGGGAAAGGGCAAGGGACGCCCACGGACGACGAACCGCCGTCCGGCCACCGAACAGCGGTTTTTTGCGCAGGCCCTTCAGAGAAGGAAACGGCGTGGCGTCAGTTTGCTTCCTCTGGAGCGTCGAGCCATGCGGTGATCCTTCGGGCGTCTCCGCGACGGACCCTCAGCCCTTCGTGGACGTGTCCGTGGCAGGCAGCGGCGATATCTCGCACGCCCTTTTCCGGCCCCGTCATGCTGCTGGTGCAGAAGGGGTAGACCTCCTTCCCGCTGAGGTCACAGGCCTCCAGGAAGGAGATCACGGCCATGGGACACGTCCCGAACCAGACGGGCCACCCCAACAGGATTCGGTCGTAGGGAGCGGGGTCGGGAGGCGTGACGGCGAGGCGCGGCCGTTCGCCGGACTTGAACTCGCGCCGTGCCTCGAAGAGGGTCTTGAAGTAGCTCGGTGGATACGTCTTGTCCACCTTGATCTCAAAGAGGTTCGCGCCCTCCAGCAGGGATGCGATCTCCTCCGCGGCCCCCTTCGTCCTTCCGCTCTTGGAAAAGTAGACGATCAACGTTTTCATGAATCAGACCTCCCATAGAGTATTGATAGAAATTGCTCTGCGATGGATTGGCGCGTCCTGTCGCACCGACCACAGCATACGCCTGCCCGTCGAATTGCCCTTCCGCCGTTTCACTCGTTTTGGAGCGCGGGCTGCGCACGGGCCGTTCCGGGCTTTGACTTTAGTCCATTACGTTGTAAAATAAAAGCAAGGCAAAGGTCAGGGGGACGCTCATGACGAGAGGCCCTGCGGTCCGGCGTTCCCCGTTCACGAACAGGAATTTCCAGTCACGACAAGACGAGGTGAGGCGTAATGGTTCAGGTTGAAAACAGCGTCACGGTCTCAGGCCTCCTGCACTTTATCAGCAGGAAGAAGGATCAGAAGTACATTCCCTTTTCCATCCGTCATGAGAACCCATGGCCGGATGGGACGACCCGCAAGGACTTTTTAACGGTGCGCGCCTTTCCCGCCGAGCTTCAGGAGAAGCTGAAGGCCCTGGCGGAGGGGACTCCCGTCTGGGTGGAGGGGGTCCTCCGCTCCTCGCGGGGGAGCGGAGAGCTCTACCTTGCCGCACTGAAGCTGGACGTTATAGAGGCACAGAGCTGACGGAGGCCGCCCCGGCGTCGGGGCAGGCCTCCATGTTCTCAGGGCGGTACGCCTGCAAGCACTATTTAAGATTACGAAGCGACAATTTAAGGAGGTTTTTCCCTTGAGTTGGGAGAATAAGGTGAGGCTCGCGGGGCAGGTACACTTCATCAAGGCGCAGGCGGAGGGCGAAACGGGCACGGGAAAGTACGTGCGCTTTGCCGTGAAGCAGGACAACCACGAGTTGGACGGCTCGCCGCGGAAGGACTTTCTGGTGGTGCGCGTCTACGATCAGGCGCTGAGGGACGTCCTGTCGGGCAAGAAGGACGGGGACCCCGTGGCGGTGGAGGGCACGCTTCGCTCCTCGCGGGGGAGCGGCGTCAACTACGTCCGGTGCAGCGCGATTGAGTGAGAGAGGCGGGCGGAACGCCGCCGAAGGGCGTTCCGCCCGGCCTTGACCGCACCCTGTGCTACAGCAGCTTCTTGAGGGCCTCGACGGCGGCCTCGTAGTCGGGTTCGTCCGTCACCTCCGGCACCACCTGCACGTAGCGCACCACGTCGTCCTTGTCCACGATGAACACGGAGCGCGTCAGCAGGCGCAGCTCCTTGATCAGCACGCCGTAGGCCGTCCCGAAGGACGCCGTGCGGTGGTCCGAGAGGGCGATGGCGTTCTCGATCCCCTCGACGGCGCAGAAGCGCTTGATGGCGAAGGGCAGGTCCATGGTGAGATTCAGGACGACGACGTCGCCCGGCTCCTGGGCCGCGTCCTCGTTGAACCAGCGGAGCTGAAGGCTGCAGACCGGCGTGTCCAGGGACGGCGCGACGGAGAGGACCTTCACCTTCCCCGCGTAGTCCTTCAGGCTTTTTTCGGCAAGGCCGCTGTCCAGGACCACGAAGTCCGGCGCCTTATCGCCGACCTTGGGCGTCGAGCCCAAGAGCGTCAGGGGCTTGCCCTTCATGGTGATGATGCCCGTTCTTTCCTGCATTGCAATGACCTCCCCTTAATTCGGAATTTGTTTATTCCCCACAGCACCCGCCGCTGCATCCGCTGCACCCGCCACTGCAGATGCCGGTCTGCCATGCGTTGACCACGGGTACGAAGACGTCCAGGATCGCGGGGATCTGGTCCGCTCCCGCCTCCGTGCCCGACAGTTCGAGTTCTGCCATCACCGCCTCCGGGGTTTCCGCCCCGTCCAGGATGAGTTGAACGACGTCCTTCAGCAGGACGTTCTTCTCCGGGCAGACGGGGGTGTCCGCCGGCGCCTTGATCCACTCCATGATAAAACCCTCCTCACGGTCTTTGTCGGCTGCGGCCTCGCGACCTCCTGCCTGCAAAGCATTGTACTGCAAACGGGGCCTCATGCAAAGGGCGCGGGCTCAGGGCTTTTACCTAATTTTGATCGTTCAAGTTATAATTAGGGAAGCGCTGATTAATCTTAAAAAGTTGTTGAAAGCCATCAAGGATCACCAAAGTTAAGGGTATCCTTCAGCGCTTCCCTAAAATTTTAAAATGGGGCTACGCCCCAATCCCCACGCGCTTCGCGCGGCCTGATAAGGTTTCATACACTGAGAGGAGATCATACGGTTGACAGTTCTCAACGACTTAATCAGTGTTTTCTTAGAGGCGCTGGTTGGCCTGTTGGAGGGCGGGCCAAACGCAACGGGTAAGTTGAGGGCTTTGGCATAAACGGCCGGTGCCTGTATAATTGTGAGGAGGACCCGGCGCAGGGACAGGGCGTTGGGTAGGGACCTTTGGGGCTGGGAGGCGAGGAGGATGACGTTTGTCTGGCTGGGGGCGGGGATCGTCTTTTTCGGCTTTGGGCTGTGGCAGTGGGCCCGTGGAGGCTCCGGCCTGTGGCAGATTCTGAACCTTCGGCGGAGGGAGAAGACCCTGACCGCGGAGGAGAGGCGCGAGGCCGAGGGCGCGGTGCGCCGGCTGGAGCGCGCAACGGACCGTGCCCTGCTGTTGAGCTTCAGGATTCTGGGCTACCTGGCGATCGTGCTGTGGCTGGTGTTGGGAGCCAGCCTGCTCATGGACTTCCTGGGGGTGGACTGGACCAGCCGCTTTCGGGCGCGGCAGTATTGGAGCGCCGACACGGAAACGGTTCCCGACCGCAACACAGTCCTGCGCTCCATAGGGTCGAAGCTGAGGAAGTAGCGGCATCTAAGGTCAAGGCCGGTCGGGCACGGGTGCCCGACCGGCCTCTTTCATGACGGCTTGCCGTCGTGTGGGTCCCGCCGGGCGATTTTCGTCAGGAAGAGCCAGCCCTGCCACAGGCCAAAGAGGAGCGCCGCCGGGACGGCGGCGACGGAGAGCCAGCCGGGGTACCCCTCCGCGTCCAGCCACCGTGACAGCCACACGCCTAAAAAGGCGTACCCGGCCACCACCAGGCCCGTCGAGAGGACGCGGCCGAAGAGCGCCACGTCCCGAAGCCCCTTCCCCTTCATCGTCATCGTGCCGCCTCCTCCGGATAGAGCATCCTGAGACACGTTTCCAGCGCCTCCAGCAGTTGAGCGTCGTCCACGCCCTGCAGGCCATCCAGGACGATGCGCCCCGCGCCGCTGCGTCGCCCGACGCGGATCTTGATGCCCCGACGCCGAAAGTCGCGGAGCGGCCGGGGCAGCCGCAGGGCCTGGAAGCGACCGCGGGGGGGCGTCGGCGTTTCCGGCGCCGGCGGCTCGTCCTCCTCCGGAAGGCGGACGGCCTCCTCCAACTGGCGCACGGTCATGGCCCCGTCGGCAGCGCGCAGGCCCAAGGCCACGCACCTCGCGTCGGACTCCGCGCCCAAAAGCGCCCGGGCGTGCCCCTCGGTGATGCGCCCAGCCGCCAGGAGCCCCCGCACCTCGTCCGGCAGCTTGAGGAGCCGCAGGCGGTTCGCCACAAGGGCTCGGCTCCACCCCAGGCGGTCGGCGCATTCCTCCTGGGTCAGGCTGCTGCGCTCGATCATGGCCGCGAGGGCGGAGGCAACCTCGATGGGCGAGAGGTCCTTCCGCTGGACGTTCTCGATGAGGGAGAGCTCACGCGCTTCGGTTTCGGAGGTGGTCAGGATTCGGGCGGGGACCTCCTGCAGGCCCGCCATGCCCGCCGCACGCCAACGCCGTTCCCCGGCGACGATGCGGAGGCCTCCGTCCTCCTCCCTTCGCAGGAGGAGGGGCTGGAGGATGCCGTGAAGCTCGATGGACGCGGCCAGGTGCTTCAACCCCTCCTCGTCCATCTCCTTCCTGGGCTGTTCCGGGTCCGGCCGGAGGTCCTCCAGGCGCACCCGGTAGATCTTCTCCAGGGCGGCGTCCCCCGCCCCGCTCCCCAGGAGGGCGGAGAATCCCTTGCCTAGGGCTTTTCGCTCAGCCATCGCTGGATGACCTCCTTCGACAGGGCCTCGTAGGCGCGGGCCCCCGTGCTGTTGACGTCGTAGTAGGCGATGGGGGAGCCGTAGCTCGGCGCCTCGGACAGGCGGACGTTGCGCGGGATCACCGCGTCGAACACGACGTCGCCGAACTGGCGGCGCACCTCCGCCATCACCTCGTTGCCAAGGCGGGTGCGCGAGTCGTAGAGGGTCAGGAGGATGCCCGATATCTCAAGCGACGGGTTCAGCGTTTCGCGGACCAGGTTCACCGTGCGGACCAGCTGGGTGACGCCCTCCAGCGCGTAGTACTCGCACTGAATGGGCACCAGGAGGCGGTCGCAGGCCGCCAGGGCGTTGAGGGTGAGGATGCCCAGGGAGGGAGGGCAGTCGATCAGGACGAGGTCGTAGCCGCAGACCTTCTCCAGTTGGCGCTTGAGCTTGGATTCCCGGCTGATGGCGCTGGCCAGCTCGATCTCCGCACCGGCCAGGTCCAGCGACGAGGGCAGCAGGCTGACGTTCTTCCAGGCCGTCGTCAGGATGGCGTCCTGAATGGGGACGTCGCCGATGAGGACGTTGTAGACGCTCCTTCCCAGGGCCGAGGCGTTGACCCCAAGCCCGCTCGTCCCGTTGGCCTGGGGGTCCATGTCCACGAACAGGACGGAGTAGTCGTGTCGGCCCAGCTCGGCCGCCAGGTTGATGCAGGTGGTCGTCTTCCCCACGCCGCCCTTTTGATTGGATACAACGATCGTTGGAGCCTGATCGGACGTTGGCACTACAGCCACCAGCCTTTCATTGAAGCCGCGCCTGCGGGGCGCGGGTACGCGCGGGGACAGGGCCAGGCCTTCTCCCACAGGACGAGGCGGCGGGAGGACTCCGGGCCTCCGTACCCGTAGATGAGGGGCGCCCTGAGTCCCAGCCCCTGCCAGCGACCGTGCACCTCCGCCAGCTCCGCGTCGAGCTTCGGCCCCTTGAAGGTGAGGAGAACCCCGCCCACCTCCACGAAGGGGGACAGGAGCTCTGCCGTGACGCCCGCGCTGGCTACGGCTCTGGCTCCGGCCAGGGCAAAGGACTCGCGCCGGGTGCGGGCGGCCTCCTCGCTTCGAGTGCAGAGGACCGTCACGTTGGAGAGCGCGAGGGCCTCCGCGATCTCCTGCACGGCACGGCACTTCTTGCCGACGCTGTCCAGCAGGAGGATCCGGAGGTCCGGCCGGCAGATGGCCCAGACCAATCCGGGAAGCCCGCCACCGCTGCCGAGGTCGAGGACCTGTCCCGCGGGCGGTAGAAAGGGCACGGACTCGAGGCAGTCCGCGACGTGCAGGCTGTAGAGCTCCTCCGCGCCGCGCGTGCCCGTCAGGCGCGCCGTCGTGCAGGACGCCAGAAGGTCCGCGTACCGGCGCAGGACCGCCCGATGCGCCTCCTCGATTTCGGCGGGGCCGGGACCCTGCGCGGGCGCAGCGCCTCCGAAGGAGGCCCTCTTTTTGTCCTTTTCTTCCCTCTCGCCCAAACCGTCCGCCCCCTGAAGTTCGACCTCTGCCCGTGCCACCTATTCTATCATTAGTTCCGCCGTTGCCGCCCGTGGAGAGCGAAGGAGGCTGCGCGGACGCAGCCTCCTCCTTCAGTTCCCCACCGTTCCCTGCCGTTTTCTACCCGGCCCGCTCCTCCTCCATCAGCCTCAGGACGTCCGGAAAGAGTTCAAGACTGCGGCGCAGCACGCCGTGCATCTGCGCGATGGCCATGCCGTAGTTGACGATGGGCGTCCCCGCGGCCTCCGCCTCCCCGATGCGGCGCTGCATCTCCCGCTCGTTCAGCATGCAGCCGCCGCAGTGGAGGACGAGGGAAACGCCCGACAGGTCCCTGGGGAAGTCCCCGCCGGAGGCGAAGTCGAAGCGGGGCCTCGCGCCGGCGTACCGCTCGATCCACCCCGGCATCAGGACGGACCCGATGTCGCCGCACTGGCGGTGGTGCGTGCAGCCCTCGGCGATCAGCACCCGGTCCCCGCTCCTGAGGCGCGAGAGCCGACCCGCCCCACGGGCCAGGGCCGCCAGGTTCCCCTTGTACCGGGCGAAGAGGATGGAGAAGGAGGTGAGGGGCACGCAGGAGGGCACGTCCTGCGCGGCGCGGGCGAAGACCTTGGAGTCCGTGACGGCCAGGCGCGGCGGACGGGCCATCCCGGCCAGCGCCTCCGCGACCTCCGTCTCCTGACAGGCCGCGACGATGGCGCGGGCGTCCAGGACCTCCCGGATCGTCTGCTGCTGCGGCAGGATCAGGCGCCCCTTCGGGGCGGAGCCGTCCTGGGGCATGATGAGGAGCACCGTGTCGCCGGGGGAGAGGAGGTCCGCGATGAGGCGCTTTTTGTGCTCCGCCACCCGTGCGAGGGCGGCGATCCGCTCCTTCAGCTCCTCGACGTTCTCGCCGGTGACGGCGCTGACGCAGAGCTCGTCCCGGCCCGGCGCAGGGCGCTCCTCCGGCCTCAGCAGGTCCGCCTTGGTGCGGGCGACGAGGAAGGGGATGCCCCTTTCCCTCAGGAGGGCCAGGAGCCTGTGGTCGTGCTCCGTGAGCGGGCGCCGGGCGTCGGCCGCCAGGACCGCGGCGTCCGTCTCCGCCAGGATGCGGAGCGTCCTCTCCACGCGCAGGGCCCCCAGCGCCCCCTCGTCGTCCAGCCCCGGCGTGTCGATGATGAGCACGGGGCCAAGGGGCAGGAGCTCCATCGCCTTCCTCACCGGGTCGGTGGTGGTGCCCCCCACGTCCGAAACGATGGAGAGGTCCTGCCCGGTCACGGCGTTGACGAGGCTGGACTTGCCCGCGTTCCGAACGCCGAAGAAGGCCACGTGGACCCGCTCGCCCGACGGGGTGTCGTTCAGCCCCATGGCGTCCCCTAGAAGCGGAAGTCCCGCCGGTTGGAGTTCCGGATGGCCTCGATGTTCTCGCGTGCCGTCGCTCGCACCCTTTCGCGGGGGATGCGGCCCAGCTCGCGCTCCACCATCTCGTAGCCGATGCGCTTCGTCTCCGGGGTGGCGTAGTCCTCCAGGTACTCCGTCAGGGTCATCAGGGCGTTGGGGTGGCAGCAGTTCAGGATCTGGCCGCTCTTGCACAGGCTCATGAACCGGTCCCCCGTGCGGCCCGCGCGGTAGCAAGCCGTGCAGAAGGAGGGGATGTGCCCGCTGTCCATCAGCCAGCGGACGACCTCGTCCAGCGTGCGCTGATCGGAGACGTCGAACTGCTCCGTGTCGTGGGGTCGCTCCTCCTCCGTGTAGCCGCCGACGGAGGTGCGGGACGCGCCGCTGACCTGGGAGATGCCCACCTGCAGCAGCCGTGCCCGCACCGCCTCGGACTCGCGGGTGGAAACGATCATGCCCGTGTAGGGCACGGCTAGGCGGATGCAGGCGGCGATCTTCGTGAAGGTGTCGTCGGAGATGGAGTTGTCGAAGACGTCGGGGTCGATGCCGTCGGCCCGCTTGACGCGCGGCACACTGATGGTGTGGGGCCCCACGCCGTGGACCGCCTCCAGGTGCTCCGCGTGCATCAAAAGCCCCGCGAACTCGTAGCGGTATCTGTCGAGCCCGAACAGGACGCCCAGCCCCACGTCGTCGATGCCGCCGTCCATCGCCCGGTCCATCGCCTCGGTGTGGTAGTCGTAGTCGTGCTTGGGGCCCGTGGGGTGCAGCTCGAGGTAGCCCTTCTTGTGGTAGGTCTCCTGGAAGAGGATGTAGGTGCCGATGCCCGCGTCCTTCAGCTTGCTGAAGTTCTCCACCGTGGTGGCGGCGATGTTGACGTTGACGCGCCGGATGTCGCCGTTTTTGTGGTGGACGCTGTAGATGGTCCGGATGCAGTCCAGGATGTACTCGATGGGGTTGTTGACCGGGTCCTCGCCCGATTCAATAGCCAGCCGCTTGTGCCCCATGTCCTGCAGCGCGACGACCTCGCGCCGGACCTCCTCCTGCGTCAGCTTCTTGCGCGGAATGGTCTTGTTCGCCGTGTGGTAGGGGCAGTAGAGGCAGCCGTTGATGCAGTAGTTGGAGAGGTAGAGCGGCGCGAAGATAACGATGCGGTTCCCGTAGAACGCCAGCTTGATCTCCTCCGCGACCTCGTACATCCTCGCCACCTTGTCAGGCAGCTCACAGGCCAGGAGCACGGAGGCCTCCCGGTGGGTGAGGCCGCTGCACTGACAGCCTCCCGCGGTCCGGCGCGGGCGCGCCTTCTCCAGGAGCTCGTCGATCAGGCGGACGTTCTCCTTGTTGCGGTCCGCGTAGTCCAGCGTTTCCAGGATCTCCTCGTCGTTGATGAACTCCGCCGCGCGGAGGGACTTTGGATCGTAAACAGCCATGGATCATCACTCCTTCTTTCAGGTCAGAACGTTGACGAAATCTTCCCTGTTAGATATTTTTAACTATTATTAAGGTTTAGACGCTTTAGGGCAGCGTCCGCCGCGTTCCCATTCCATCGCAGGTCAATTCAGGTGGGCCTGGCCTCGCGCTTGACGTCGCCGCGGTCCATGGAGAGGCGCCGGCCGATGCCGGCCATCCTGCGTTCGAGGAGTGCACGGCCCTGGGCGGACTCCTCTCCGGTGCAGAGCTTGCCGTCGTAGATCGCGTACTTCTTTCGCACGGAGGCGGGGGAGAGGTTCGGCATCACGACGTTGGCGCCGGCCCGAATCCCCATCTCCCGCCCCATGGGGTGGACGGTCCCCAGCGCCGTCGTGGCGGGCAGCAGGACGGGCGGGTGGATGAGCCGGATGATGGAGAGGAGGTAGCAGGTCAGCTCCGCGCTTCCCGCCGGGCGGCCTCGGAACTCCGTGTCCGCCTGCGGGATGAAGGGGCCGATGCCGCACATCTCCGGCTTGAACGCTTCGATGAACTTCAGGTCCTTCGCCAGCTCCGCGGCGGTCTGGAAGGGGGAGCCCACCATGAAGCCGCAGCCTGCCTGATAGCCGATCTCCTTCAGGTCCTGAAGGCAGCGCATCCGGTTTGTAAAGGACATCTCCGCCGGGTGCAGCCTTGCGTAGTGGGTCGGGTCCGCCGTCTCGTGGCGCAGGAGGTAGCGGTCCGCGCCGGCGTCGAAGAGGCGCTGAAAGCTCGCCCTCCCGCGCTCGCCCAGGGAGAGCGTCACCGCGCAGCCGGGGCAGCGCGCCTTGATCTCCCGGATGAGGGTGCAGAGCATGGCGTCGGTGAAGTGGTCGTCCTCGCCGCCCTGCAGGACGAAGGTGCGGAAGCCCAGCTCGTAGCCCTCGCGGGTGCAGTCCAGGATCTCTTGAGGCGTCAGGCGGTAGCGTCTGCAGCGCCCGTTGTCGCGCCGGAGCCCGCAGTAGAGGCAGTTGTTCCGGCAGAAGCTGCTGATCTCGATCAGGCCGCGGGCGTAGACGTCCTGCCCGTAGATGCGGTCCCGCTCCTCGGCGGCCAGCGTCCGTAGCAGGGCCGCGCCCTCCTCCGTGCGGCAGGCGATGAGGCGTTCGTACTCATCCAGGCTCAGGCTCCTGCGCTCCGCCAGGGCCCGGATCAGCGGAAGGGCGTCCCCGCTCGCGTCACTCACGGAAGACGACGTTGGAAAAGGCCGTCTTGACGCTGACGCCGTTCAGGCTGCCGACCCGCCCCGACAGGGCGGAGATGGTGTCCTGCGGCGCGTCCAGCGCGATCGAGATGATGTGGACCTTCCGCCGGCGGTAGGGCAGCCCCATGCGCCCGATGATGTGTTCCCCATACTCGTGCAGGATTCCGTTCAACTCCTCGACGGAGTCCACGTTCTCGACGACGATGCTCATGACGGCAACTCTTGTCTCCATAGACGATCCCCCCTGAAAAATTGTGACGATGATTAAGGTTGTTGGAACGGCCGCGAAATCCGCGAAATAAAGAAACCGCGCTCTCATTGACGAAGGGCGCGGCAGAGCATACGGGATAAGCCCTTCTTCTCAGGCGCCTCTCGCGGGCCTTTGAACTCAGGAATAACTTTATTCTGTCATAAGATGTCTGAAAAAGCAACCGAAAAAGGCGCGCCGCGTGCTATAGTGCTATAGTTGATGCGCAGACCGCCGGGCTGCGGGGACGGCCCGGACGCGGCAGGACGGAGGTGGGGGCGATGAACTTTTTTGAGGCGTTGGACGCGGCGGTGCGGAGGGCGCCGGACTGCGGCGTGACCCGCCTGGTTTTGGGGTGGCACGCCAGCTTCGCCCTGGCGGAGGACGGGCGGTGGGGGGTCGGCTTCGTCCCGGACTCCATGAAGGAGGCCCACAGGGCGCGGGCCGTACACACGGAGGAGCTGATCCGTGCGCCTCTGGCGCGTCTGGCGGGACTCTACGTCTCGCCCTTCCCTCAGGAGTTCGCCGCGGCGTCGGCGGCCTGCGCAGTGCTCCTGCCCTTTGGGGCCGGCGGCTCCCCGCTGGACCTCGCCATGACCTGCGCCCGGGGCGATCGCGTGGCCGTGCTGGGGTATGAGCGCGACCTCCTGCCCTTCATGCGCGACTGGGGCTGGCGCGTCGCGGTGTTCGACGACCGGGGCGTCGGCCCGGACTGCTTCCCGCAAAGCGACTTCTCCCGAGGCGTGCGGGAGGCGGAGTGGGCGTGGCTGTCCCCGGAGGCGATCCGCGACCGGTGGCTGCTCTCCACGCGGGAGGAGCTGACGAGGAAGAAGGGCTGCTTCCTCCAAGGCCCCGGCCTCCCCGCCCTGCCGGGAGCCTTTGCGCCCCTCGGCGTCACGCACCTCGTCGTGCCGAGGGGGGATTCCTCTCCCGATGCAGCCATGGCGGCGGAGGCCCACGTCGCAGCGGGCGGCAGCCCGTGGCTCAGCGGCGCGCTGACCTGGAGGGTTTACCCGGCGCAGGGTGGGGACTGGCGCGCAGCGAACGCCCCGGAGGAATCGTGCAGTGGGGCGTTTGGGCACTCCTTGAAGTAGATAAAGGGTATAATAGCAGAGAGTGCGGACGATCTTGTACGGAGGGGGCGGTTTTTCGTGTTGCAGCGTTCTTATTGGCTGAGTGGACGGGAGGATGTCGCCGCGGCGGTCGAGAGGGCGAAGTCCGAAGCCTCGAAGTTGCCGCGTCTGGATTCCGTGCTGGCGGTTGTTTTCCTGAAACACACGGCGGTCCCGCTCTGGGGAGATATCCTGGGGAGCGTTCGAGGTGCGTTCTCCGGCGCGGAGGTCTGCGGGGCCACGGTGGACATGAGCGTCACCGACGGGACCCAATGGCTCTCTCCGGAGTGGGGTGAGGACTCCGACATCCTTGGCTCCCTCACCTTCATGTTCTTTGAACGCTCCTCTGCACGGGCCATGGTGCTGCCTGACGACCCGGTCGCAGCGGGCACGATGCTGCGACAGGTGCTGGATGAGGACGCGGACGCCAGAGCCGTCGGCCTCCTGATCAGCGACATGCGCGTGGACTTCAACCCCCTCTTTCGGGAGATTTCCCACGTCCGCCCCGAGATCGTCTTCTTCGGCGGGACGGCCTGGGCCTGGAGCGAACCTGAGGGACGCCGGCTGTTCTGTGGGGATGCGGTCCTCACGCGCGGCGTCGTCGCCATCGTCTTCAGCGGTCGGGAGCTCCATGCCTGCGAGAACTCGTCCTTCGGCTGGACGCCCATGGGCCCTGAGCTGACGGTCACGCGCATGAAGGACGACTTCACGGTCTGCGAGCTTGACGGAAAGCCCGCCGGCGAGGTCCTGGAGTACTACCTGGGCTGGCGGGAGAGCTGGGACCCGCTGGAGGACGCCATGGCCTTCCCCCTGTGCTTCGAGCGCGGAGGGCAGCTGGTAGGGCGTCACCTGAACGCCTTCCTTGACGACGGGAGCATCCAGTTGGATGCGGACCTTCGGGTGGGGGAAAAGCTTCGCATCTCCTGCGGCGCTCCCTTCGCCATCCTTCGGGAGGCTGCCGCGAACCACAGGCGAATGACGGACTTTCGCCCGGAGGCGTTCATTGCCGTCAGTTGCGCTGGCCGGCACCAGATACTTCGGGAGAACCGGGGGCAGGAGTTCGACGTCCTACGCCAGTTGGCGCCCTCTTCGGGCTTCTACTCGTACGGTGAGGTCCAGCGCAACGGCGGTGAGGTGTCGATTACGAACCTGATGCTGGTGACCGTCGCCTTTCGGGAGGGAGAGCCCAAAGGAGCGGAACCCTCGATCCAGGTGACGCCGCTGCACCTTCAGAAGCAGACCTCCGTCATCGCCCACCTCCTGCACATGGTGCACGTCATGACGCAGGAGTGGGAGGACGCCAGGGGGCGCCTCGTCGTGCTGGCCGAGCGCGACGGGCTCACGAGCCTCCTGAATCGCCGCGCCATGGAGGAATCCCTGCGGCAGATCCTGCGCGAGAGGGTGAAAAACCCCCAGGACGTCGCCGTGTTGATGATCGACCTGGACGATTTCAAGGGCATCAACGACACCTATGGGCACGCGATGGGCGACAAGGTGCTGGTGACGCTGGCGGAGATCCTGCGGAACAGCACGCGGCGCAACGACGCGATCTGCCGCTGGGGCGGGGACGAGTTCTTCGTCATCCTGGCCGGCGCGAGTCGCGTCGTCGCGGAGCGGATCGCCGAGCGCATCCGGTCCGCCGTGTCGGCTCTGAGCCTCCTGCCAGACGGGAGGCGGCTTACTCTGAGCATCGGCTTGGCCTCCGTCGTTTCCGGCGACACGCCCGCCCGGCTCTTCCACCGACTGGACGAGGCGCTCTACGCCTCCAAGCGGATGAAGGGCAAGAACCGCGTGATGTTCCGCTGAGGCTCCTTGTCCTCCGTCCGGCCTGGGGTTAAAATATCAAGTCACGTTTTTTGTCTTTCGTGCAGATTGGAGTGACGGGCATGAACAGGATCATCACCATCGGCCGCGAGTTCGGCAGCGGGGGGCGGGAGCTGGGCCGCCGCCTTGCCGACGCCCTTCAGTTCGCCTATTACGACCGCGAGATCGTCACGGAGCTGGCCAGGCGCACCTCCCTCTCGGAGGAGTACGTGCAGCGAATCGTGGAGCATCGCCCCACTGTGGCGTTTCCGATCCACGTGGGACGCAGCTTCTACCCCATGGTCAACCCGATGTGGGAGCAGGGACAGGCCGTCTATCAGGAGCAGCACCGCCTCATCAAGGAGATGGCTGCCGCGTCGAGCTGCGTCATCGTGGGGCGCTGCGCGGACTACATCCTGCGGGACATGCGGCCCTTTCGGATATTCGTCTACGCGGACATGGCGAGCAAGATGCGGCGGTGCCGCGAGAATGGCGAGGACGCGAAGGCGATGTCGGACAAGGAGCTGACGCAGCACATCAACGACATCAACAAGGGCCGCGCGAAGTACTACGAGTTCTACAGCGGGCAGGAGTGGGGCGGGCGCCTGAACTACGACCTCTGCGTCAACACGACCCAGCTGGACCTCGGCGAGGTCGTCGCTGCGATCGCCAAGCTGTTCTGACGGGGTGGAACGAGGATGAAAATGCGGGGGGACGGCTGTAGCCGTCCCCCCGCTCAGTTTCACCCGCCGTTTAGTCCCCTGACGTGATGGCGACCTTCTTGTGGGCTTTGTCCTCCTGCTTCTCGTCCACTTCGATGGTCAGGACCCCGTCCTTGAAGCTGGCCTTCGCGCTGTCGGGGTCCGCCTCGACGGGGAAGGAGATCACGCGCTCCACCTTGCCCCAGCTGCGCTCGGACCGGAAGTAGCTCTTGCCCTCCGAGCCCTCCGTCCGCTCGCTCTTCTTCTCCGCGGAGAGCGTCAGACGGTCGCCGTAGACGTGAAGCTCCACGTCCTCCGGCTTGATGCCGGGCAGCTCCGCCTCGATGCAGAGCTTCCCGTCCTTGCGGTAGAGGTCCGTCTTCGCGGAAAGCCCGCCGCTCCCCTCGAAGGGGAACATCCCCATCTGCTCCGCAAGACGATCCATGCTGTCGAAGAGCGACGCCGCAGGTCCCCCAAAGCGGCCATAGACTACCGGTGCGTATCCGTTCCTCATTGTAAACGACCTCCTAAATAAAAGAAGTATTTTTTTATCGTTCTTCCGTCGGGGAGAGGGCGTTGACCTCCTCGGCTCCATCCCCCCTCGACGTGTGCTATCATAACATTGACCTTTAATGACCATATCGTCAAAATCGATGAATCCGGCCCTCCGTCGTTTCGCTGACCTTTATTGACTTTTTGCTTTTCGCGCTGCGACGGTGTGTATCGTCCGGATATTTGCTATACTTTTCACGATGCCATGCCGCCGGGATGGAGGTGCCGTGCGACGGCCCCCGGTTCCGCGGGGGCGATCTGCTGATTCTGGGAGGACTATAGACTTTGCGTATTTTTTTGCCTGGCGCTGGAGGCTTCATCGGGAGCCATCTGATTGAGAAGATCCTGGACGAGTCCGATTACGAGGTTTCTGCCTTCGACCTCTGCGGTGAAAGCCTGAAGCGCTTTGAGGGGCGGGATCGCTTTACCTTTCATCAGGGAGACATCTTCAAGGAAAACGATTGGATCGAGGCCCAGGTGGCCGCCTGCGATGTCGTCCTTCCCTTTGCGGGCGTTGCGAAGCCCGCGTACTACCTCAGCAGCCCCCTTTGGACGTTCGAGCTGGACTTTGAACAGAACCTCAAGGTGGTGCGCCTGTGCGCGAAGCACAAGAAGCGCGTGATCTTCCCCTCGACCTCCGAGGTCTATGGGCTGTCCAGCGACTCCGTGCTGCTGGAGGACGAGAGCCCCCTCATCGTCGGCCCCATCGGCAAGATGCGCTGGATCTACAGCTGCGGCAAGCAGATGATGGACCGTGTGATCGCGGCCTACGGCATGGAGCGCGGGCTCCAGTACACGCTGTTCCGCCCCTTCAACTGGGTGGGGCCGAGGCTCGACACGATGGAGGACGCCCGCTGCCGTAAGGCCCGGTCCATCACTCAGATCATCTACGACGTCCTGTATCGGGGGGAGGTCACCCTGGTGGGCGGCGGGGAGCAGCGCCGGAGCTTCACCTGGATCGGGGACGGGACGGATGCGCTCATGGCCCTTTTGAGAAACGAAGGCGGACGGGCGGACGGCCAGATATTCAACATCGGCAACCCGGACAACAACTTCTCCATCCGGGAGCTGGCGGAGCTCATCCTGGACGTGATGCGCCAGGACCCGCGCTTCGCCTCCCGCGCCGAGGAGGTCCGCGTCGTTTCCGTCCCCGCGGAGGAGTACTACTCGAACGGCTACGACGACATGAGGAACCGGGTCCCCTCCATCGAAAAGATGAAGGAACGGATGGGCTGGAGGCCGAAGGTGGCGCTGCGGGAGGCCGTGCGCCTGACGCTCGATGCGTTTGAGGTGCCCGCGGAATGAGGCCGGACGGCAGGGAGGGGCCTCGCTTCCTCCGCCGGCTGGCGGCAGCGCGTCCCCTCATCCCCTGGGTCGTCCTGGCCCTGTTGGCGGCGGCCGTCTACCTCTGGGGGCTGGGGAGGTACGGCCTCATCGACCCGGACGAGGGGCGCTACGCCGAGATCCCCCGTGAGATGATCGAGTCCGGCGACTTCGTGACGCCGCGGCTGAACTACGTCAAGTACTTTGAGAAGCCCGCGCTGCACTACTGGCTGACGGCGGCGTCCTTCGTTACCTTCGGGCAGAACGAGGCGGCGGCCCGGCTCTTCCCCGTCCTGTTCGGGCTGGGAGGGTGTCTGCTGACCTTCGCCGTCGCGAGGCGCATGACGGGTAGCGCTCGCGCGGGGGGTGCCGCCGCCGCCGTGCTGGTCAGCTCCGTGCTGTGGTACGCGCTCTCGCGGCTCAACGTCATCGACATGACGCTGACGTTCTTCTTCACGCTGGCCATGCTGGGCTATTGGCTTTGGTTTCGGGATGGAGAGGGCGCCGGCCGCTGGCCGCTCATGCTCTTCTACGCCGCCATGGCGTTGGCGACGCTCTCCAAGGGGCTGATCGGCGTCGTCCTCCCCGGCGGGATCGCCGTGCTGCACCTGGCCAGCCTGAGGCGGTGGAGGGCGATCCTGCGCCTGTTCTCGCCCTGGGGCATCGCGCTGTACTTCGCGCTCGTCCTGCCGTGGTTCCGGGCCGTCTGCGCCGCCAACCCGGACTTCTTCGACTTCTTCTTCGTCCACGAGCACTTCACCCGCTACCTGACGACGGAGCACGACCGCTACGAGCCCTTCTGGTTCTTCGTCCCCATCCTCCTGGGAGGCCTCGTGCCCTGGACCGGGATGCTCTGGGACGCCTTTCGCGCCGCGCGGGGGCAGGATGGGCTCCTGAGGCGGGAGGACGGCCTGTTCCTGATCCTATGGTTTGCCGTGCCCCTGATCTTCTTCTCCCTGTCGGGGTCCAAACTGATCCCCTACATCCTGCCGTGCCTGCCTCCCCTGGCCGTGCTCATCGGTGCAGTCGTCGAGGGGATGCTGAGGGGTGGAGCTCCCGCCATGCGGGCCGGCCGCCGATTCGCCTGCCTGAACGCCCTGATCCTGCTCCCCGTGATCGTGGCCGGCGTGGTCTACCCTGCGTTTCGTCCGGAGGATGCTTACCTTCGGGCGACGACCACTCCCTTCTGCCTCGTACTGACGGCCTTTTGCCTGGCCTCCTTCGTCCTGCTCCGCGCGCGGACGCGAGGCTTCCTGATGCTCTGCCTCCTGGCGCTGACGGCACTCTTTGTGGCTGCTTCGGGCTTCGACCTGATGGCGGCCCGCAACTCCAGACGCCCCATCGCTGCTATGGTGCGCGAAAGGCTGCGGGCCGATGACGCCCTCGTCACCTACGGGGACCTGAGGCAGGGGCTGTCGTTCTACCTGGACCGCCGCATCGTGATCGCCGGCGGTCGGGGAGAGCTGGACTTTGGCGCAGCTCAGGAGGAGGACCCGCGCTGGTTCCTGAACGCGGAGCAACTCCGCAGGCTGTGGAACGGACCGGACCGCGTCCTGCTGGTCACAAACCGGCGCAGGTTGGAAGAGCTGACGCGGGACCTGGGACGCGAGCCCGTGCGCCTGGGGGAGACGGAAAAGGAGATCCTGTTCACGAACTTCTGACGCATCGCCTCAGGAAGGACGGAGGAACGGGCTGCCGCATCCGTCCCGCAGGGCTCAAGACGAGAGTTCCATGGGCCCCGCGCCATTCATGCCTTTTGCCACCAGGGAGGGCTGCTTGAGATTGAGTGATACGACCGCATCAATGAAAACAAACAAGGACATTTCCATCATCGTCCCCGTCTACAACGAGGAGGATAGCCTGCCCCAGCTCTTCGATCGGCTCTTTCCGGTCCTGGAGGGCATGGGGCGGACCTATGAGGTCGTCTTCGTGAACGACGGCAGCGGCGACGCTTCCCTTCCGCTCCTGCTGCGGGAGTGGAAACGGAGGCCGGAGGAGGTGCGCGTCATCGACTTCAACGGCAACTTCGGCCAGCACATGGCCATCATGGCGGGTTTCAACGTCGCGTTGGGGAAGGACGTCATCACGATGGACGCGGACCTGCAGAACCCCCCGGAGGAGATTCCCCGCATCGTGGCCTGTCTTGAGGAGGGGCACGACGTGGTGGGGACGGTCCGGCGGCACCGTCGGGACACGCTGTTCCGCCGCACGGCCTCGCGCGTCGTGAACTGGCTGACCAACCGGATCACGGGCCTGTCCCTGCACGACTACGGCTGTATGCTGCGGGGCTACCGGCGTGATATCATAGACATCATCAACGAGTCGGCGGAGACGACGACGTTCATCCCCGCCCTCGCGCAGAAGTTTGCGGTCAACCCCGTGGAGATCGAGGTGGCGCACAGCGAGCGGGAGAGCGGGACCTCCAAGTACAGCCTGTTTCGCCTCATCCGCCTGAACTTCGACCTGATGACCAGCTTCTCCCTCGTCCCGCTGCAGGCCGTCACGATGATGGGGCTGGCCGTTTCCGTGTTGAGCCTCTGCTTCGCCGTGTTCATGCTGATCCGGCGCCTGTGGGTCGGCCCGGAGGCCGAGGGCGTCTTCACGCTCCTGGCCCTGAACTTCCTGCTGATGGGGGTGACGATCTCCTGCGTGGGCATCACCGGGGAGTACATCGGCCGCCTCTATCAGGAGGTGCGCCGCCGGCCGCGCTACATCGTGCGCCGGTTCTACGGCCCCGACGGAGCGGACCCGGAGGCGGAGAAGGGGCGGTGAGCAAAGTGAACGAGAAGAGGCCCTGCCGTGCCGTGGTGTTCGCCTACAGCGCCGTCGGCTGCGAGTGCCTGAAGGTCCTGCTGGAACAGGGAGTGGACGTCCGGCTCCTCTACACGCACCGGGACGACCCCGGCGAGGTCCGGTGGTTCGATTCCGTGGGCGATCTGGCCAGGGCCTGCGGCCTCTCCGTGCTGACGCCGGACTCGCTCGCGGGAGAGGAGGAGCGGGTGTGGTCGGCTGCGCCGGACGTGATCTTCTCCTTCTACTACCGGTCCCTGATCCCCATGAGCCTCCTGAGCCTCGCGCCGTTGGGAGCGTTCAACCTGCACGGCTCGCTCCTTCCCCGCTACCGGGGCAGGGCCTGCGTCAACTGGGCCGTGCTGAACGGGGAGCCGGAAACGGGGGTAACGCTGCACTGCATGACCGCGCGGGCGGACCGGGGCAACGTCGTGGATCAGATCGCCGTCCCCATCGGGCCGGATGAAACGGCCATCGAGGTCTTTCGGAAGCTGGTCCCCGCGGCGGGCGCCGCCCTGCGGCGCAGCCTGGGGGCGATCCTGGCCGGGGAAGCCGCGGGGACGCCCCAGGACGAGAGCCGCGCCACGACCTTCGGTCGGCGACGCCCGGCGGACGGGCTGATGGACTGGACGCAGGACGCGCAAGCGCTGCACAACCTCGTCCGCGCCGTGGCCTGGCCCTTCCCTGGGGCGTTCACCTTCCTGGAGGGCCGGAAGCTCATGGTTTGGCGCACGCGCCCGTCGGGGGGGACGTCCGCGGCCTCTCCGGGCACGGTGCTGCGCTCGCGGCCGCCCCTGGTCGCGGCGGGGCGAGGAGCCCTGGAGATCCTGCAGGCCCAGTGGGCCGATGAATGGGGCGAGAAAAAAAAGGACGGGCTTGAGGGGGACGACGCCTGCCCGCACCTTGAGAGAGGCATCCTTTTGGGGGGAACGCTGAAGTGACGGTAGAGAACTGCACCCTGGCGATAAAGATAGACATCGACACGCTGAAGGGATATCGGGAGGGGCTTCCCAGGCTCCTCGACATACTGAAGGCGCACGGCGCCCGCGCGTCCATCTTCTTCTCCATGGGCCCCGACGAGTCGGGGAAGGCGCTGCGGCGCATCTTCCGAAAGGGGTTCCTCGCCAAGATGCTGCGCACCCGCGCGCCCTCCACCTACGGGCTCAGGACCCTGTTCTACGGAACGCTGCTGCCGGCGCCAATGATCGTGCCCTCCGACCCCTCCCTGCTGTGCCGCGCCCTGGACGAGGGGCACGAGTGCGGCATCCACGCCTGGAACCACGTCCTGTGGCAGGACCGCCTGCCCCGCATGACCCAGGACGTCATTCGCCACGAGCTTGGGATGGCGATGGAGCTCTTCCAGATGGTTTCGGGCGTGCGCCCCTCCTGCTGTGCTGCGCCCGGCTGGCAGGTCACGCCGGACAGCCTGGCGGTCCAGGACGAGCTGGGCTTCGCCTACTGCAGCGACACCCGCGGCAGCGCTCCGTTCCTGCCCCGCATAGGGGGGCAGACGTTCCGGACGCCCCAGGTGCCCTCGACCCTCCCCACGCTGGACGAGCTGCTGGGGCGCGAGGGGGTGTCCGCCGAGAACGCCGCGGACCATTACCTGGACCTCCTGGAGCCGGGGCTGAACGTCCTGACGATCCACACGGAGATGGAGGGCGGCGTGATGAGCGAGGCCTTCAATGCCTTCATGGACGCCTGCAGCGAAGGGGCCCTGACCTTCATGACGCTGGGCGAGGCCCTGGCGGCCTCCCTGCCCCTCCCCGCGGCGGACGTCGAGATGCTCCCCATTCCTGGCCGCGCCGGGACCGTGGCGACACAGGCCAACTGAACGTTCCCCGCCCGCGGCCGTCCCGCCGCGGGCGGGGAACGCGCTCGCCTCCTTCATGGACTTTTCGCGCACCGCGTGATACCATAATCACGTTCATTATTCGCAAATCACAAAACTTCTCGAATTGTGTGTTTTAACAAAAACATGTTTTAATTGCACGTCGCTTTAGCGGTTTATCCTAAAAAACACCCTGGGGGGTATCCGAGATGCGGAGGTATATCTTTCAACGAATCTGGGCCAGCTTTCTGACGCTCTTCGTCGTCGTGACCCTGACCTTCTTCATGATGCGCGCCATTCCGGGCGGGCCGTTCACGGACGAGAAGGCGATCCCGCCCTTCATCATGGAGAAGATCATGGACCGCTACCGCCTGAACGACCCGCTGTACGTGCAGTACGGGCACTACCTGTGGGACGTCCTGCACTTCGACCTGGGGCCCTCCTACCGGTACGAGGGCATGACGGTGAACCAGCTCATCGCCTCCGGCTTCCCCGCCTCGCTGATGGTGGGGAGCATCGCCATCCTGCTGGCCCTCGTCGTCGGCATCCCCGCCGGCATCGTTTCGGCCCTGCGGCGCGGGCGGTGGCAGGACCGCACGGCGATGGTGCTGGCCACGCTGGGCATCACCATACCCAACTTCGTCATCGCGACGATCCTCGTCTACTTCTTCGCCTACCGCTGGGGCTGGGTGACGGTGGGCTTCTGGGAGGGGCTGCCCACGGCCCTGCTGCCCGCCATCACGCTGGCGGGGTACCCGACGGCCTTCATCTCGCGCCTGACGCGCAGCAGCATGTTGGAGATCCTCCAGCAGGACTACATCCGAACGGCCTACTCCAAGGGCCTTCGGGAGCGGGCCGTGGTCTACATCCACGCGCTGCGCAACGCCATCATCCCCGTGGTCACCTACCTTGGGCCGCTCATCGCCGGCATCCTGACGGGCAGCTTCGTCGTGGAGCAGGTCTTCGGCGTGCCGGGGCTGGGCACCTTCTTCGTCACGAGCATCTCCAACCGCGACTACACCACCATCATGGGCGTCACGATCTTCTACAGCGCGCTTCTGGTTTCGCTGAACCTCGTGGTGGACATCTGCCTCGGGTTCATCGACCCGCGGATCAAGCTGAATTGACGGAGGGGACGGATATGAGCGACATGGAACGAGCGATTCCCGATATCAGCGACCCCCGGCTGTTCGAGCCGGTGTCGCCGGAGGAGAGGACGCGCGCGGAGTTCGTCCGCCCCTCCCTGAGCTACTGGCAGGACGCCTGGCGGCGCCTCTGCCGGGACAGGGTGGCGATCCTGGGACTGGTGGTCATCCTCATCATCCTGGCAATGGCCGTCGTCGGCCCGTGGCTTTCACCCTACACCTACGACGGACAGGACTTCATGGTGTCGAACGAGCCCCCCAGCCTGAAGCACTGGTTCGGGACGGACATGTTCGGGCGGGACATCTTCGTCCGGGTGCTCTTCGGCGCGCGGATATCGCTGGCCGTCGGCTTCGTGGCGAGCTTCATCAACCTGTTCATCGGCGTCATCTACGGCGGCATCGCCGGCTTTGTGGGCGGACGGACGGACAACGTCATGATGCGCATCGTGGACGTCATCTACAGCGTCCCAACGATGATCTACGTCATCCTCCTCATGGTGGTGGTGGGGCCGGGGCTGAAGAGCATCTTCATCACCCTCGGCATCTCCTACTGGGCCTCCATGGCGCGGATCGTGCGGGCCGAGGTGATGCGGATCAAGAACGAGGAGTTCGTCCTCGCCGCGCGGGTGCTGGGCGCCTCCAGCGCCCGGATGCTCCTGCGTCACCTCATCCCCAACGCCATGGGCCCCATCCTGGTGACGCTGACCTTCTCCATCCCCCGCGCCATCTTCACCGAGGCGTTCCTGAGCTTCGTTGGGCTGGGGGTCAGCGCGCCCATGGCGAGCTGGGGCGTGCTGAGCAACGACGCGATCGGCTCCCTCGCCATCTATCCGTGGCAGCTCTTTTTCCCGGCCGCAGCGATCTCCGTCACCATCCTGGCCTTCAACTTCCTTGGCGACGGCCTCCGCGACGCGCTGGACCCGCGCCTGAGAAAGTAGGGGAGGGAGAACGATGAACGATCGGATGAACGCCACGAACCCTTCGGACTTCCTGCTGCGCGTGTCGGACCTTCGCACGTCCTTCTTCACGCCGGCGGGAGAGGTCAAGGCCGTGGGCGGGGTATCCTTCAACGTGAAGCGCGGCGAGGTGCTGGGCATCGTCGGCGAGAGCGGGAGCGGCAAGAGCGTCACCATGCTCTCCGTGCTGGGGCTCCTCGGAACGTCGGGCCGCGTCGTGGGGGGCAGCATCGACTTCGACGGCCAGGAGCTCACGAGGATGCGGCTGCGGGACCTGGAGGAGCTTCGCGGGAAGCGGATATCCATGATCTTTCAGGACCCCATGACGAGCCTCAACCCGGTGCTGACCGTCCGCTGGCAGATGGAGGAGTCCCTGAGGCGCCACAGGGTCCCCTGCGACCGGCACGACCGGGCGGTGGACATGCTGAAGCGGGTGGGCATCGTTCCGGCGGAGCGGCGCCTGACCCAGTACCCCTTCCAGTTCAGCGGCGGGCAGCGCCAGCGCATCATGATCGCCATGGCCATGATCTGCAACCCGGACCTCCTGATCGCGGACGAGCCCACGACGGCCCTGGACGTGACGGTGCAGGCCCAGATCCTGGAGCTGATGAAGGAGCTTCAGGGGCAGTTCGGGACCTCCATCATCCTGATCACCCACGACCTGGGCGTCATCGCCGGCATGGCGGACCGCGTGCTGGTGATGTACGGCGGGAGGATCATGGAGCGGGGGACGCGGCGGGAGATCTTCTACGAGCCGGCCCACCCCTACACCCGCGGCCTGCTGCGCTCCGTCCCCAACCCCGAAGAGCTGGTGAGGCAGCGGCTCATCCCCATCGAGGGGCAGCCGCCGGACCTGCTGAACCCGCCCGCGGGCTGTCCCTATGCGCCGCGCTGCCCTGAGGCCATGCGCGTCTGCCTGGAGTACCCGCCCGAGCGGACGGAGCTGACGGGCTCGCACAACGCGGCCTGCTGGCTCTTGAACCGTCCGGCGGGGTCGGCCGCCGACAGGAAGGAGGGAGCGCGATGACGATGGAGGGAAAGGGCGCCCCGATGTTGGAGGTCGTCGGCCTCAAGAAGTACTTCGAGGTCGCCGCCGGCACGGTGCGCTCGGTGGACGGCGTCACCTTCGACATCCTGCCCGGCGAGACGCTGGGGCTGGTGGGGGAGTCCGGGTGTGGCAAGACGACGACAGGGCGGACGATCGTGCGCCTCTACGACCCGACGGGGGGGACGGTGCGCTTCATGGGGCAGGACATCACCCGCCTGTCCCAGGGGGCGATGCTGCCGTGGCGCAAGCGGATGCAGATGATCTTTCAGGACCCCTACGCCTCGCTGAACCCCCGCATGACGGTGGGGGACATCGTGATGGAGCCGATGTCCATCCACGGCATCCCGAAGGACGAATGGGGCGACCGGATGCGGCGCCTGATGAAGCTGGTGGGGCTGAACAGCGAGCACGCCAACCGCTACCCGCACGAGTTCAGCGGCGGGCAGCGACAGAGGATCGGCATCGCCCGCGCCCTGGCCGTGGAGCCGGAATTCATCGTCTGCGACGAGCCCATTTCGGCGCTGGACGTCTCCATTCAGGCGCAGATCGTCAACACGCTGGAGGACCTGCAGACTGAACTGGGGCTGACGTACCTCTTCATCGCCCACGACCTCTCCATGGTGAAGCACATCAGCAGCCGCATCGCCGTGATGTACCTGGGCGACATCGTGGAGTTGGCGGAGAGCAACGAGCTCTACACCAACCCGCTTCACCCCTACACTCGGTCCCTCCTGTCGGCCATCCCCATCCCGGACCCGGACCGGTCGGACGCCCGGCGGCGCATCATGCTGGAGGGCGAGATCCCCAGCCCCCTGAACCCGCCCACCGGGTGCAAGTTCCACACCCGATGCCCCAACGCGAAGCCGGAGTGCGCCGAGGCCGACACGGCGCTGCGGGAGCTCCGTCCGGGGCACCTGTGCGGCTGTCCGATGGCGTAGGCCGTCCGACGTCGGGCGAGGGGGAGGACGCATCGATGAAGGATCAAGAGAAGAGGATCTTCGACTGGCTCTCGGACCATAAAGAGGACATCGTCGCCGACCTGCTGGCGCTGGTCCGTGCGGAGTCCCCCACGGGGGACAAGGCCGCCGTGGACGCCTGCGGGAGGGTGCTGGCCTCGCTCTACCGGGACCGCCTTGGCGCCGTGTCCCGAACGGTCCCGCAGGCGGAGGTGGGGGACCACCTGGTGACGGAGGTCGGGGAGGGGGAGCGCACCCTCCTGATCGTCGGGCACATCGACACGGTGCACCCCGTGGGCTCCGTGCCCGTCCGTCGGGAGGGGGACGTGCTCTACGGCCCCGGCGTCATCGACATGAAGGGCGGCGACATCGCCGCCGTCTGGGCCCTGAAGGCGCTGAAGGACCTGGGCCTCCCCCTCGACAAGAGGGTCCGCATCGTCAACAACTCCGACGAGGAGACGGGCTCCAAGAGTTCGCGGGACCTGCTGCTCGACTGCGCGCGGGGGGCCTGCGCCTGCATCGTTCCGGAGCCGGCCACCTGCCCCGACGGGAAGGTCAAGCCCAGCCGCAAGGGCGGCGGGGAGATCGTCGTCCGGTGCCGCGGCAGGGCGGCCCACGCCGGCAACAATCCCCAGGAGGGCGTCGACGCCAACGTGGAGCTGGCACACCAGATCATCTACCTCAAGGGCCTGTCGGACTACGGGGGGAAGGGCAGCACCTACAGCCCCGGCGTCATATCGGGCGGCAAGGCCGTCAACGTCGTCAGCGACTACGCGGAGGCGACCGTGGACTGGCGCATGTGCGTCCCGGAGGATATCCCCCGCACGCGGAAGCTCCTCGCGGAGCGGAAGGCCGTCCTGCCCGGCGCACAGGTGGAGTTCGAGGTCAAGGTGGGGCACCCACCGCTGGCTGAGAACGCGCAGAACCTCGCCCTGCTGGACCTCTTGAAGCGGTGCGGGGCGGACTTGGACATGAGGATTGAGGCGGCGCCTATGGTGGGCGGCTGCTCGGACGGCAACGACATCTCGGACGCCGGGGTCCCCACCATCGACGGCATGGGCATGGTGGGAAACTTCATCCACAACCCGCAGGAGCAGCTCTTCCTGGAGCACCTGGTGCCCCGCGTCGCCCTCCTGGCCGTGCTGATCTTGAGGGTGTGAACCGCGGAGCGCTCTGTCCGAAGCGGACAGGGCGATCGCGAGCGGAGTCGATAGATGCGTCTATGCGTATCGGGTCGCGCGAGAGCGCGAGGTTTGGGCAAGGCCCGTTTTTTCAATATTCTTAGGGAGGTCGTGTGTTGATGAAGGGAAAGAAGTGGTTTCTTGCGCTGGCGACCGTGCTGTGCCTGATGGGGACGGCATGGGCCGGGGAGAAGGAGATCGTCCACAACCTGGGGGTCGAGCCCCGGACGATCGACCCCGTGTTGAACAACGCGGTGGACGGATCGAACGTGATCTACAACCTTTTTGAGGGCCTGGTGCACATCGGCTTCGACGACGCGCCGGAGGCGGGGTGCGCTGAGAGCTGGGAGGTTTCCGAGGACGGGATGTCCTGGACGTTCCACCTGCGGAAGGGCCTGAAGTGGTCCGACGGCAAGCCCATGACGGCGGAGGACTTCCGCTACGGCTTCCTGCGTGCGATTACTCCGGAGAACGCATCGCCCTACGCCCACCTGGGCTTCTTCATCAAGAACGGAGAGGCGTTCTTCAACGGAAAGGCCAAGGCCGAGGAGGTGGGGCTGGTCGCGGTGGACGACGTCACGTTCCGCATCGACCTGGAGTACCAGACGCCCCTGATGCTGGACTACCTGTCCTACCACATCTTCTATCCGGCGCGGGCCGATGTGATCGAGGCGGACCCCCGCGGCTGGACGTCCAAGCCTGAGACGGCCCTGGGCAACGGCCCCTTCATGCTGGCCGACTGGCAGCACAACAGCGAGATGACTCTGGTGAAGAACCCCCACTACTGGGACGCGGACAACGTGAAGATCGACAAGGTCCGCCTGGTCATGATCACGGACTCCAACACGGCCTTGGCGGCCTTCAAGGCGAAGAAGATCGATCTGCTTGACCGGATTCCGCCGCAGATGACGCCGCAGCTCATCAAGAGCGGTGAGGCGAAGGTGGCCCCGACGCTGGGCACCTCCTTCTCCGTCTTCAACGTCACGCGGGCCCCGTTCGACAACCCGCTGGTCCGCCGCGCCTTCACGCTGGCGGTGGACCGCACGGTCATGGCGGAGAAGGTGGCCATGGGCGGACAGAAGCCCGCCGTGGCCTTCATCCCCTATGGCATCCCCGGCGCGGAGCCGGAAAAGGACTTCCGGGCGGAGGGCGGAACCTTCTTGCCCGATCGGGCCGACGTGGAGCAGGCGAAGAAGCTCCTGGCCGAGGCGGGCTATCCGGACGGGAAGGGCTTCCCCAAGGTCGTCTACAAGTACAACCTGAACCCCATCAACAAGGCCATCGCTGAGGCGCTCCAGGCCATGTGGAAGCAGAACCTGGGCGTCGAGGTGGAACTCTCCAACGAGGAATGGAAGGTCTTCATCGACACCCGCGCGAAGCATGACTTCGACATCGCCCGCCACGCCTACCTGGTGGACTTCTTCGACGCGGGCAGCCTCCTGGAGCTGTGGCAGACGGGCGTTCCCGAGAACGTCGCCGGCTACGCCAACGAGGAGTATGACGCCCTGATCAAGGACTCCCTGAAGCAGATGGACCGCGCCAAACGCATTGAGGACATGCACAAGGCCGAGCAGATCCTGATGCAGGACCTGCCGGTGCTGCCGCTCTACTTCTACTCGACGCCCTACATGCAGAGCGACCGGGTGAAGGGAATCTATCGCTCTCCGCGCAACTGGGTGTTCTTCCGCGGCGCTGAGGTCGTGGAGCCGTAGCTCCACCAGGGATATCCTCGACTGAAAAGTAAACGGTTGATGACAAGATAAGCGAAAAGGGCGTTTCTCCTTGAAATTATGAGGGAAACGCCCTTTTGTTTCGTGAGTAGAGTTTATGGAGGAGCGGGGAGAAAAGCTCGCAGTTTTGAGCCCTCATTGAGGAGCTTTTTACTTAGGAGATGATCGACATCAGGAAGTTACGCTTGTACTTGGAAACGACGGTGTTCAATTATTACTTTGATATCAACAGAGAAGGAGATTATGACACGATAAAGTTATTTGAAGCTATTGGAACGGGACTGCATGAGGGCTATACTTCAGAGTATTTATGATGGCGGAGTGGACCTTAGTCAAGCGAGAGGGCAGAGGAAGCCCTGATCGGCAGCCTCACGGCCTACCAGGAGAAGGTGCAGCCGCTCCTGCGCGCCTCCATCGCTCCGAAAACCCGCAGGCCCCACGCTTCACGCTTGAAACGCTTCTTCACAAAGGGCGCTTATTTATCGTCGTAGTGAGATCCACATTGCATGATTTCCAGACTGCCATTCTCTATTCTGAATACAATTCTGTTTTTATCATCAATGTGAACACTCCAATACCCCTCAAGATTGCCTCTAAGCGGTTCGGGCTTCCCTGTGCAATTATATCCGTTACGGTCAATATCAACCAAGAGCCGATTGATTTTCTTCAAGGTTTTCTTATCTTGTGTTTGCCAATACAAATATTCGTTCCAAGCGTTATCATCCCAAAGCTTTTTCATCAACCTACCTCGATTAAGTCGTGCTCCTTCAAGGTACTTTTTCCTGAACGGACATTAGCAATACGTCTTTCCAGCTCCGCTATATTTTCTTCAGAATAGAATGGATCTGCCGATATCTCAAACGGTATTCTTCTCTCATTAGCAACCTTGGTAAGAAAAATATTGATAGCAGAGGACATTGTTAAACCCATAGCCGTGCAAGCACTCTCTGCCTTAGATTTAATCGTATCATCTATTCTAAAACTGACCTGTGCCATAAGTTACTACCCCCTTTTGTTTTATTGTATACTATTTGCCTTTATTTGTACAGCAATTTAATTGCAATCGTAACAGTGCAAAGGCAGAACTCGAACATGTTATTACGTCCTCGGAGATAGCGCTTGAATTTCGTTTAAGGCAGGGGCAAAGTCAGCTTAACCTGCACCACGACGGGCTTGATCCCCGATAAGGCCGTCGCAACCTGTGAATTTGGGACCAGTATACTTTCTCGCTCTGTTGCTGTAAGATGGGTGCAATCCATACCTTTCCCATTAGAAATTTTAGAGGAAGGGGCAGACTCTGGGTGCAGTCTCCTTCGCTGTTTGTGCTCTACAAACTCATTTAGCGCGAATAACCGCCATCTATGGGCCTTTTTCTTCTCTCTCCCCCTACTGTTGCGTTTAGAGTGTACATCCAAGAAGCATATCAATCGTGCCAAAACTAGGATTTTAACTGCCGCAGTCAACCATGAAGAAGGGTATAATAGTGTTGTAATTTGTACAGCTAAGGAGGTGCTGGATGATGAGCAAGAAGATGTTTGAGACGTTTGAGGATGAGCTGGATGCGATACGCTTACGCCTCTATGAGGAAGTCAAAGATATGACGCCTGAGGAAGAGATTGCTTATCTAAAGGCACAAGTTGAGCCTTTATATCAGGAATTTGGTATACGTACAAGTGATCTGAAACCGGTGAAGCCAATGAAAAGAAAGGCGGCCGCTCTTGGATAATCAAGAGGAGCTTAATGTGGAGTAAACGATGGGTATCCGCGTTTTCACTCACAAACCCTTTGGCGATCTTGAAAGCATAGGAGCGACGGCGTAAGTTGCCTCTATTTCTGAATTGTTGAGGCGTGAGTATCAGGACCGGTGCTTTAGCGAGGGGCTGAGGCCGACGCCTCGCAAGAGGGGGCCAGGGTCGCCTGGCCCCCGTCTGTCATCTAAATTGTTTTTTGAAGGAGGTCGTGTGTTGATGAAGGGAAAGAAGTGGTTTCTTGCGCTGGTGGCCGTGCTGTGCCTGATGGGGACGGCGTGGGCCGGGGAGAGGGAGATCGTCTACAACCTTGGAGCTGAGCCCCGAACGATCGATCCCGTGTTGAACAGCGCAGTGGATGGCTCCACGGTGCTCTATAACATCAGCGAAGGTCTGGTGCGCATCGGCCTTGACGACGCGCCGGAGCCGGGGTGCGCCGAGAGCTGGGAGGTCTCAGAGGACGGCCTGTCCTGGACGTTCCACCTGCGGGAGGGCCTGAAGTGGTCCGACGGCAAGCCGCTGACGGCGGAGGACTTCCGCT
>NZ_DBHLDX010000009.1:0-53075 GCF_057312375.1 Fretibacterium sp. | reverse complement strand
TCCTTGATGTTGCTGATCTTGCCGTCGTGGATCAGGATGTAGGCGTCGTCGAAGCTCGTTTCCATGCGCTCGCTGTCCGTCACCATGTAGGGGCTGATGTAGCCCTTGTCGAACTGCAGGCCCTCCACCATCTCAAGCGTCGTGCCCACCGTCTGGCTGTCCTCGATGGTGATGACACCGTCCTGGCCCACCTTGTTCATGGCCTCGGAGATCAGCGAACCCACCGCGTTGTCGCTGGCGGAGATGGAGGCGACCTGCGCGATCTTCTCCTTCTCCTTCACGGGGATGGACTGCTTCTTCAGTTCCTCCACCACGAAGTCGATGGCCTTCTCGATGCCCTGACGCATCTGCATCCCGTTGGCGCCCGCCGCGACGTTCTTCATGCCCTCCCGGATGATGGCGCGGGAGAAGATCGTGGCGGTGGTGGTGCCGTCGCCGGCGACGTCGTTAGTCTTGGAGGCGACCTCCTTCAGGAGCTGGGCCCCCGCGTTCTCAAAGGGGTCCTCCAGCTCGATCTCCTTTGCGATGGTGACGCCGTCATTGGTGATTGTGGGGGAGCCGAACTTCTTCTCAAGGACGACGTTGCGGCCCTTGGGCCCAAGCGTCACGCCAACCGTATCCGCAACTTTATCGATGCCGCGAAGCATCGCGCGGCGAGCGTCCTCGCCGAAGGAAAGAATCTTAGCCATGGTTTGTATCCTCCTCTAAATCCTTCTCGAATATTCCTTAAAAGTCCCGTGCGAACTACTTCTTGTCCACGATGGCCAGGACGTCGCGCTCGCTGAAGATCACGTAGTCCTCGCCGTCCAGCTGGACCTCGGTGCCCGCGTACTTGCTGAAGATGATGCGGTCGCCCACCTTGACCTCAATGGGAAGCTTCTGGCCGTTGTCCAGCACCTTCCCCGTGCCCACCGCGATGACCTCGCCCTCCGTGGGCTTCTCCTTCGCCGTGTCGGGAAGGACGATGCCGCCCTTCGTCTTCTCCTCGCGGGAGAGCACCTTCACAACGATCCTATCTCCAAGTGGTTTGAGATTCATCTTTAAAATTCCCTCCTGATCTTTTGTATCAGCACTCGATCACTAAGAGTGCTAATTGCTCAACACGAAGAATATTAGCCCCTGTTTTCTGAAAGTGCATCGTCAGATTTACGTACTGTTTTGACGTTGATTGACGGGGGTGTGGACTTTCCAAGGAAAAGGGGACGCCCGGAAGCGTCCCCTCTCCTCTTTATCGTTGCTTGTGGACTTCTACTTTTTGCTGAGCTGGTCGAAGGCCTCCAGGGCGATGGCCGAGTGGGTTGCGCTGGGGCCACCCCCCATGGTGATGGTCACTTCAAGGGCCTCCACGACCTCCTCACGCGTGGCTCCCGCGTTGAGGGCACCCTGAGCGTGGGCCGTGATGCAGGGGATGCAGCGGGCCTGCACGGCCAGCGCCAGCGCGATCAGTTCCTTCGTCTTGGCGCCCAGTGCGCGCTCCTTGTGCGCGGCCGCGTTCAGGGAACGAAATGCTCCGACGACCTCCGGCGCGGCCTGAGCCAACTTCCCCATGAGCTCCTTGCCGTCGCGCGCCTGCTGTTTGAAATCCATGGCGATGCCTCCTTTAAGATAATGTCTCTGATGCTGCTAATTCATAGAGAGGATTCTCTATCGCCGTCTATTCTATCGTGGCCGGTCGCCCTCCGCCTGAGCGTTTACCCGTATCCCGCGCGCGACGATCGCGGGCCTCACACCCCGATTTCGAGCGATGGATCGGGGGACAGGTCCTCTGGGCTGCGCAGGCCGCGGTCCCATCCGCTTTTGCCCGCCATGGCGATCATGACGGCGTTGTCCGTGCAGCGGCTGATCCGGGGCAGCCACGCGCGCCAGCTCCGCGCCTCAGTGCCCTCCGTCAGCGCGCGTCGCAGGGCGCTGTTGGCCGCCACGCCTCCCGATGCCGTCACGCTCCGGATGCCTGTCGTGCGCACGGCGAGCGCCACCTTGGCGATGAGCGCCCTTGTCACGGCGCTCTGAAAGGACGCGCAGAGGTCGGCCAGCGGCAGCTCGCCTCCCTCCGTTCCAAGGGCTTCAAGGCGCCGAACCTGCCACAGGAGCGCCGTCTTGAGCCCGCTGAAGCTGAATTCCACCTGCTTCGTGTGCTGCAGGGGGACGGGAAAGGCGAAGGCGTCCGGGTCCCCGTCCTGCGCCAGGCGGTCGATCTCCGGCCCGCCGGGGTAGGGGAGCCCCAGGATGCGCGCAGCCTTGTCGTAGGCCTCGCCTGCCGCGTCGTCCCGCGTCTGGCCGAGGAGTTCGTAGCTGCCCAGGGCGTCCACCCGAACGATCTCCGTGTGCCCGCCCGATACGATGAGCGACAGGAACGGGGGCTTCAGGTCCTCCGAGTCCACCATGGGGGCGAATAGGTGCCCCTCCAGGTGGTTGACCCCCAGGACCGGAACCTCCCAGGCCTGGGAGAGCGCCCGGGCTGCCTGCACCCCCACGATGAGGGAGCCCATGAGCCCCGGCCCGCAGGTGACGGCGATGAGGTCCAGGTCCCGCCCGCTCACGCCGCCCTCCCGTAGCGCCGCCTCCACCAGAGGCAGGAGGTTCTCCAGGTGCTTCCGCGCCGCGAACTCCGGGACCACGCCGCCGAATCGCGCATGGTCCCGAATTTGGCTCGACAGAAGCTCCGCGAGGATGTGCCGCTCGCCTTGCAGGAGCGCCACCCCCGTGTCATCGCAGCTGGTTTCGATGCCCAGCGTCAGGAAGTCGCTCATCGGGCCGGCGCCTCCAGGTCCACGCTGTCCGGGCCGAGCGCGAGGCGCACCCTGCGCCCTCCCTTCAGCGCCGGGACGCGGACGAGGAGCGCCCCTTCCGTGCCGGAGGGAAGCTCTCCGACGACTCGTATGCTGGCGTTGCCCAGCAGGTCCTCGGACGTCACGCGGTAGCCGTCGACCGTCAGGGCCGTGGGATCGAAGTTCCAGTTCTTCTCTGCGCGGTAGCGAAGGGCCAGCACGTCGTGTCCCCGCATCCTCTCGGCGGCCTCCTTCCTGGAGGTGTAGTAGTTGCTCAGGGCGGTGATCACCCAGTCCTCCGCGCTGCTGTCGCGGTCCAGAAGTCGCATCAGCGAGCGCGGCAGCCACGTGACGTCGATGCGCGCCCGCGCGTTGAGCACGAGCTCATCCATGAACTGGGCGTCCACCCAGAGGCGGATCGTCCGCGCGCCGATGGCCTTCCTCCATTGGGGGGACGGGGCCGCATCCGCAGAGAGCGCCGTCAGGACCGTTGCACACAGGAGAAGTGCTCCTGCAAACTTTCTCATCATGACCTCAACCTTTCCAAACCTTATCCCTGTCCCTTATCTCTATCCTTTTTGCCACGTCGAGAGAACGCATCGCGGATCAGCCCCCACTCGCTGCAGCGAAGGGCCAGCGTCGTGCCCCCGTAGGCCGCCATGCCGACGACGATGACGCCCAGGTGCCAGGCCGAACGCAGGGTGAGCGTCGCCTCGGGGCGGTAGGGCAGGGCGAGGCGCCAGGCCGTCGTGGCCAGGGCGAGCGCCGCGAGGGCAGCGGCACTTTTGGCGAGCCACGTCCGGCTCAGGACGTTCAGGGAGCGGCCCAGCTTCCTCCGCACGTAGCGAAGTCCCAACAGGCCCGACAGGGTGAAGGCGATGCTGGGGGCCAGGGCCAGTCCGTTGTATCCCATGGGGAGCATCAGCGTCGCGGAGAGGAGCGCCGTCGCGGCGACGCTGAAGAGCGTGGTCTTGAAGGCCTCTCGCGGCATGGAGAGCGCGTAGAGGGCACGCATCACGACGGTGGAGCAGGCCATGCCCGGCAGCCCCAGCATGGAGAGCGCGAGGCAGGACGAGGTGGCGCGCCAGGCCCAGTCGTTGAATTCCCCCCGGACGAAGACGACGTGGACGAAGGGCCCTGAGATGAGCATCAGGCCAAGCGACGCGGGCAGCACGATGAAGAGGGCGAAGCGCAGCGCCTGGCGCAGCGTCTCCGCGAAGTCCTCCGGCCCTTCGGCCCGGGCGAGTTGGGGCAGCACGGCCTGGGAGATGGCGATGACGAAGAGGCCCAGGGGCAGCTGCAGGATGCGGTTGGCGTAGTTCAGCACCGAGATGCTGCCCTCCTGGAGGAAGGAGCCGAGCATCCGGCTGACGACGGGGTTGACCTGGTTCAACGACAAGCCGGCGGCGTAGGGCAGGAAGAGCGCCATGATGCGGCGCAGGTCCGGGTCGTGCAGGTCGGGCCGCGCAGGATAAATCGGGGCGCGCATCTTGAAGGTCCAGATCCATTGGGTGAGGAAGTGCATGGCCCCGCCGCACAGCACGGAGAGCGCCAGGCCATGCACGCCCCAGCGGGCGGCAAAGGGCGGGGCGGTGAGGATGAAGGCGAGGTTGCTGAAGGCGGGGGCCAGGGCCGGCACGAAGAAGGAGCCCAGGCTGTTCAGTGCGCCCATGGTGAGGGCGGCCAGCGAGATCAGGATGAGGAAGGGGAACATCCAGCGCGTCAGGCTGGAGGCGAGGGAGGCCGCCGCGGGGTCGAAGCCGGGGGCCATGACGCGGGTCAGGAGTGGTGCGCACAGGATGCCCGCCAGCGCGGCGGCGGAGCTCGCGAACAGCAGCACCGTCATCGTTCCGCGGGCCAGCGACAGGGCGCGCGACCGGCCTTCCTGCAGCGCGCGGGAGAAAACGGGCACGAAAGCGGCGGAGAGCGCACCCTCCGCCAGGAGCTGACGGGCCAGGTTCGCCAGCGTGTAGGCCACGTTGAAGGCGTCCAGCCCGCGGGACGCGCCGAAGAACGCCGCCACCACCACCTCCCGAACCAGCCCCAGGATGCGGCTCAGGAACGTCCCCGCCATCATCATCATCGCGTGTTTCACCATACCGGATGTATTCTGCCGCTCCACCGCAAGTCCCCCTGCTCGATTCCAAGTGATGTGCCGTTAGGGCGTTGTGCCACTGAAACGTTCTTTGCGGAGCGCCGCCTTCAAGAACCTCCGCGTCGAGAGGAACGGGCTGTCCTTCACGGCGAAGCGGTAGGGCAAGACGGCGTCCTCTCCGGCGTAGTCCACGTTGATGCGCGGCGTCCTGGCGACCTCCGCGTCCTGAATGGGGTCCCCTCGCAAGATTCGGAGCGTTCCCCCGCGGAGGTCCGCTCCGTTCTGCTCTCGCGTGACGGCGAGAGCCATGCAGAGCTTTCCGGGACCGCTGCAGAGCTTTCGCTCGTCCTCCGTGCCGCGGCGCGCGCGCATGAGGGGCTTCCCCTCAAGGGGGGCCAGAGCGCGGACCAGCACCGCCTCGGCCCGGCCCGCGGGCGCGCAGGTGACGTTGAAGCAGCAGTACATGCCGTAGATCAGGTAGACGTAGGCCAGGCCCCCCGGACGAAACATCACCTCGGTGCGGTGCCCCGGACGGGGGCCCTCCAGCTTGAAGGAGTGGCATGCCGCGTCCGTCCTCCCGGCGTAGGCCTCCGTTTCGACGATGACGCCGGAGGCCGTGCCCTCCGGCGCGCTGCGGGCCAGCACGCACCCCAGGAGGCCCCGCGCGACGGCGACGGCCCCCTGTTGGTAGAACGATGGGGGGAGGAGCTGGGACATCACCGGTCCTCCTGGGGCCTGTGGGGCATGGGCAGCGGAGGAAAGCGCTCGCGCAGGCGGCGGAACACGCCGGGGGGCACCATGTCGTGGACCGTCCCCCCGAAGCGGAAGATGTCGCGGATGCCGCTGCTGGAAACGAAGGAGTATCGCGGGTCCGTGACGATGAAAAAGGTTTCGATCTCCGGAGCCAACTGACGGTTCATCAGCGCCATCTGAAACTCGTACTCGAAGTCCGACATGGCCCGCAGCCCCCGGATGATGACGCGCGACTGCACCTGGCGCATGTAGTCGACGAGCAGGCCCGAAAAGTGCTCCACCCTGACGTTCGGAAGGTAGCTCAGGGCCTCGCGCGCCATGGCGCACCGATCCTCCACGCTGAAGGTGGAGTTCTTCTGCGCGTTCACGAGGATGCTCACCCGCACCTCGTCGAAGATGGCGGAGGCCCGCTCTGCGATGTAGATGTGTCCGTTGGTGATGGGGTCGAAGGAGCCGGGGTAGACGGCGCGGACGCTCCTCTGCATGATGGTTCGCCTCCTGAACTAAACGAGTGTTTGCGCCGGTGCCTGGTCCGTTCGCACCTCCGCGGCCCTCAGAAACGACAGGCGGCTCTCGCCGTAGTCCCGTTGGGAAGTGAGCTCCCACGCGGGCGTCAGCGTCAACTCCTCTCGGACGGAGTGCTCCGCGACGAGGACCCCCCCCGGGGCCAGCAACCCCTCAAGCCCCTTCACGCCCAGGAGCGACGCCCCCCAGCCCTCGTGATAGGGCGGGTCGGCGAAGACGACGTCAAACTGGAGGCCCCGCTTTCCGAGCCAGGCGATGGCGCGGCGCAGCTCCAGGGACAGCACCACGGCGCGGCGTCGGGCGTCCGCAGGCAGCGCGCGCTCAATGGCCTGAGCCCGCTCTCGGAGGGACTCGACCCACGTCACGCTGGCGCCCCGCTCCAGGGCCGTCAGGCCGACCCGCCCCGTCCCGGCGAAGAGGTCCAGAAATCTCCCGCCGTCCACGTCCCCCAGGATACTGAAGAGGGCCAGCAGCACGCGGCCTGCCGTGGGGCGGACCGCTTTCATCCTTCCGGTTCCTCCGGCGCGTCGATGCGGGTCGCGACGTCGGCGAGGGCTCCCTTCACGGCGGGGGTCAGGAAGGCGTTCGCCGTCCGGTCCAGCCGGACCAGCGCGCCTCCGTCCCGCGGCGAGATGTGGATGTAGTAGCGCTGGTCGAACTCCTCGTCGTTTGAGAAGGCTTCAAGCAGAAAACCGCCCTCCGGACCCCGTTCCAGGGCGAGCCGTCCAAAGGACCACCGCGCGTCCCCGACGCCTCCGCTGACGTCCGCCAGGGCGTTCAGGCACTCCTCCGTCGGCCGGCGCCTCGTCCTGATGTGCACCTCAGATCCCTCCCAGGTTTGTCGCGCCGTGGTGAAGGGGCGCGTCTTAACGAAGGTCAGCCGGTAGATCGGCTTCCCCAGCTCGAGCCATTTGCGCTCGTACTTCGTCGTCACGCTGCGGACGGGATTGACCTCGAAGCCCCGTCCCTCCAGCGCCGTGTGGTTCCCGATCCGATCCAGCGCCTCGTGGGCGTAGGGCTCGTCGTCCGTCAGAAGCTCGAAGACGCCTCCCAGGCGCAGCACGGCGGCCAGGCTGTCGGTGAAGTCCCTGGCCGTGACGCGCCGGTGGGCGTGACGCCGCTTCGGCCACGGGCAGGGGAAGTTCATGTAGACGCGGTCCAGAGCCTCGTCGCGGAACAGCTCCTTCATCATGCGGCGGGCGTCCGTTCGGATGAGGCGGAGGTTGTCCAGCCCCGCCGCCCTTCTGGCGCAGCGCAGCACGCAGGCGGGCGATAGCTCGATGCCCCACAGGAGGACGTCCGGAGCCCGTCGGGCGTGCTTCACGGTGTACTCTCCGTTGCCGAACCCGATCTCAAGCTCCGTCCGGCGTCCGCGCGCCATCGCCTCGAGGTCGAGCGGCAGGGAGAGGTCCCCCGGCAGGGCGATGACGCCGTACTGCGGCCGGGCCTGCTGGGGCGCCGGCGTCAGAACGTCCATGCGAAGTCGGGCAGTCCCTCGTCCAGGAGGCGCCTCTTGACGTCGGCCATGATGAGCTCCAGGTCCTCCTGGCTGCGCCCCTCGCAGCGGACGGTGATGACCGGCTGGGTGTTGGACGCGCGGATCAGCCCCCAGCCACCGGGGTAGAGGATGCGGATGCCGTCGTGGGTCAGCCCCTGATGGTCCTTGAGGGCCTTCTCCCGGATCCGGCTCACGACGTCGAACTTCTCCTCGTCCGGGCAGTCGATGCGGGCCTCCTCCGTCGTGGGGTAGAGGGGGATGGAGCTCATGAGCTCGGAGAGCTTCCTGCCGGTCTTCGCCAGAATGCGCAGCACCCGACCGGCCGCGTAGAAGGAGTCGTCAAAGCCGTAGTACTCGTCGGCGAAGAACATGTGTCCCGAATACTCACCGGCAAAGGGGGAACCGATCTCGCGCATCTTGGCCTTGATCACGGAGTGCCCAGACTTCCAGAAGAGGGGACGCCCCCCCAGCCTCTCGACCTCCTCGGCCAGGGCCATGGTGCACTTGGGCTCGATGATGGCCTCCGCGCCGGGATGCGCCTCCATGATCTCGCGCCAGTAGAGGGCCATGAGCCGGTCGCCGAAGATGACCTCGCCGCGCTCGTCCACGACGCCGATGCGGTCCGCATCGCCGTCGAAGGCGAAGCCTGCGTCCGCGCCCGTCTCCCGGACGCGGACGATGAGGTCCTGCAGGTTCTCGCGCTTCTGGGGGTCCGGATGGTGGTTGGGGAAGCGTCCGTCGGGCGTCCCGTAGAGCTCGGTGCAGTCGCAGCCCAAGAGCTCGAAGAACCGCCTGGCAAAGGGCCCCGCCGCTCCGTTGCCGCTGTCGCAGACCACGCGGAACCGCCGCGGGAAGGGCTGGAACCTGGACTTCAGCATGGACAGGTAGGCGTCTGGAATGGACTGATGCGTCAGGGCACCCTGCCCCGTCCTGAACTCCCCGGAGTCCGCGATACGGCGGATGGCCTGGATGTCGTCGCCCCACAGCGTGGCCTTGTCCCAACAGAGCTTCAGTCCGTTCATGTTGGGTGGGTTGTGGCTTCCGGTGATCATGATGCCGCCCATGAGGTCCAGGTGGTGCAGGCTCCAGTAGAGCATGGGCGTGGTGAGCGTGCCCACGTCGATCACGTCAACGCCGGCGGCGAGGGCGCCCCGGGTCAGCGCAGCGCGGATGCGGGGCGTCGAGAGCCTGACGTCCCCGCCGATCGACATCCTGCTGAAGCCGCGGTCCAGGAGCCACGTGCCATAGCTTCTGCCGATGGTCTCGACGACGGCGTCCGTCAGATCCCGGTCTGCGTCGCCCCGGACGTCGTACTCCCTGAAGATGTGCGGTGACAGTGTCATTCCGCCTCCCCTTCCTGCGCCTACCGCCGTTTGAGGACGTCTTCGAGGACGTCCATGCCGCGGGCGACGAGCGACTCGTCCGCCTGGGAGCCCATGTGCCCGACGCGGAACACGCGCCCCGCCAGAGAGCCGTAGTTGCCGCCCAAGGCGAGGCCCCGCGCGCGAAGCGCCGCGTCGAGCTTCTCCCAGGTCCACCCGTCGGGGACGTAAAAGGCCGTGACGCTGGGGGAGGAGACGGCCTCGTCCAGCGGGAAGAGCCGAAGCCCCATCTCGCGCCCCCTCCGGCGGCACAGGGCCGCCGCCCTCTCGTGGCGGCCGTAGGCGTGTTCCACTCCCTCCTCCATGATCGCGGAAAGGGCCACGTGCAGCCCCGCCATGGCCTGCCAGTCGTGGGTGTAGGGCATGGCGTGTACCGCAGGGACCTCCCGCCAGGGCAGGTAGGCCTCGTAGCCGCTGTAGCGCACCTCCTCGATGACCTTCCACGCCCGCTCCGACAGGGTCGAGATGGAGAGCGAGGGCGTCATGGACAGGACCTTCTGGCTGCCCAGGAGGCCGATGTCGATGCCGTTTTCATCGACGTCCACGGCAGCGGCCCCGGCGCTCGACACGAAGTCGACGACGAAGAGCGCTCCAACCTCCCGCGAGATCTCACCGAGCTCCTTGATGCAGGGGGTCAGCGTGCCCGAGGGCGTCTCGCAGTGTACGGCCGTGATGACCTTCGGCCGGAAACGCAGCGCGGCCTCGCGCACCTTCTTGAAGTCAGGGGTCTGGTCGTGAGGGGCGGCGCAGAGCTCTGCCTCGGCGCCGATAGCCCGCGCCATGTCGGCGAACCCCTCGCCGAAGAGGCCCGATGCCACGGCCAGGAGCCGATCGCCGGGCTTCAGGGTACACTTCAGGGCCCCCCACAGGATGGACATGGCCTCGCCCAGCGTGATGACGACGTCTTCCTTCGTCCCCAGAAGCCTCTGCACGAGCCTCTGGTTGTCCGCGTAGAGCTCGAAAAACTCCCCTTCGAGGTCTGAGCTTCCAAAGTCCATGTTCCATGCGTCCCGAACCCTCTGGGGGATGGAAGTCGGTCCGGGGACCAGCGCGATGGGATAAGTCTTCATAATTTCTATAGCTCCTTTGTTCGATAGTTTGTGTTCCTGACGTCCAGCGGCCTGCTCTCCCGCTACCTTTCAAGCGCGGAGACGGCACGGCCGGCCAGGTCCATGAGCTCTGCCTCGTCTGCGCCGGAGCCCTCAAGGGTCAGCGTCGTGTCCGGGCTGACGGCTACGGCCAGGGCCGGGGCCAGCAGCGGGTGGCGCTCCAGGATCGCGCGCCGCCCCGCCACATCGAGGACGCGGTAAGTTCCCTCCTCGTCCATCACGCCGTCGCCGGAGCCTACCGCGGCAGGCACGTGCAGCGGGCCAGGGCCCTTTCCCTCCATGAGGTTTACCTCGACGCGCTGCGACGGGGCTTCGCGGGCGTAGATCCGTCGCGTCCATCGGCCCAGGTCCTCGGAGGCCGTCTGAAGCAGCGTGACGTCCTCCGAGACGAGGCGCCATGGCCCGAGGGCGTCGGGCAGAGAAGCGCCCCCGGCCGGTATGCCCCTCAGCGTCAGGAGGGCACAGCACAGAAAAAGGGTACGGGATATCGTTTTAATGATGGATCACTCCTTTAGGCGTTGACAAGTCATATTCCCAGAGTTTTGGATGGGCCGCACCTCCTGGGGCTATCGCTGGCGCAGCTCGTCGGCTTTTTCCAGGGCGAAGTCGTGCGAGAGGTCCCTGACGTCGAGGGCGCCCACCGTAAAGCCCATCGCTGCCCTCTCTCCCGCGTCGGGCATGGACGTCGAGAGCGTCAGGTGCAGGTCCTCCTCCTTGATCCCGAGGTCGATGAGTTCGGACATGAGCTTGTTGTAGAGCCAGCCCACGTCCCTCGCGTCGTTGTCCTCGTAACGTGCCCAGATCCTGCAGGGCCAGGAGAGCCTGCGGGACGTCCTCCAGTGGGGGAGGCAGAACAGCGCGTCCTTGATGAGGCCGCTGTTGATGCGCTGCATGAAAATGCCCGTCATCAGCCGGAGTACGTGCTCGTCCTTATCCCTTCTCTTCCTGTAGCGTGTGGCCATATCCGGTCCTCTTCAAAAAATGTATCGTTTTTGCGCTGAGGCGTTTAAGGCATTTGCTGCTTCCGCTGTCCGCGCGTCCAATATAGTATATACTTTTAGCCGAGATGGTACAGAGGCGTTAGGCGGAAATTTTGGGCCCGGCGTCATGGAGGGATGCAGTCTGATCGACATCAAGGGGCTGAGGCTCGCTTTCGGGGAAAAGGTGATCTTTGACGGCGTCAGTTGCCGCATCGGCGACGATGCGCGACTGGGGGTCGTGGGCAGCAACGGCTCCGGCAAGACGACGCTCCTGCGCGTCCTGATGGAGGACGTGGTGCCGGACGGGGGGAGCGTCGAGCGCTCCAGGGGGCTCACGGTGGGCTGCCTGCCGCAGGACCTCGTTGAGCTTGAGCCCGTGCCGCTGATGGACTTCCTCAAGGACCGCGCTGGCATTGCAGCGGTCGAGGCCCGTCTGCGAGAGACGGAGGCCCGCCTGTCGGAGGCCGCGTCGGGTTCCACTGAGCTCTCCTCCCTCCTGGAGGAGCACGCGCGGCTTGAGCGCCGCTTTGAGCTGTCCGGTGGCTTTGCCTTCGAGTCCATGGCCTTGAAGGTGCTGCACGGCTTGGGCTTTCGCCGGAACGACGGCGTGAAGAACTGCGCCGATTTTTCGGGCGGGTGGAAGATGCGCGTCGCCATGGCGGCGCTCCTGCTCTCCGCTCCGGACGTGTTGCTGCTGGACGAGCCGACGAACCACCTGGACACGGAGAGCATGGAGTGGATCGAGGGGTGGCTCAGGGGATATAAGGGGGCGGTCGTCGCGGTGTCCCACGACCGGCGGTTCCTGGAGAACACGGTCACGCAGATCGCGGACCTTGAACGCGGCAGCCTGACGCTCTATCCCTACGATTACGACCGTTACCTTGCGGCGAAGGCGGAGTCGCGCGCGCAGCTTGAGCAGAGCGCCGAGGCCCAACAGCGGCAGATCGAGAGGATTCAACAGTTCGTCTCGCGCTTTCGCTACAAGGCGACGAAGGCTGCGCAGGTTCAGAGCCGGCTGAAGCAACTGGCCAAGATGGAGGTCATCGAGCTGGAGGGCCCGGAGAGGAACGTGCGCTTCCGTATTCCGGAGGCGCCGCCCAGCGGCCGGGAGGTGCTGAAGGCGACGGACCTCTCGAAGCGCTACGGGGAGCTCTGCGTATTCGAGGGACTGAACTTCACCGTCGAGCGGGGGGAGCGCACGGCCCTGGTGGGCGTGAACGGAGCGGGCAAGTCCACGCTGCTCCGCCTCCTGAGCGGCACGGAGCAGCCGACGCACGGCACGGTGCGCCTGGGGCACAACGTGAAGCCCGCCTTCTACTCCCAGGAGAGCGCGCAGAACGTGGACTACGCCCACACGATCTGGGAGGAGGCCCGCGCGGCTCCCTCGCGCCTGAACGACGTGGAGCGGCGCAGCCTGCTGGGGGCGTTCCTGTTCTCCGGGGACGACATCCACAAGCCGGTTGCGGTGCTGTCGGGCGGCGAGAAGGCGCGGCTGGCGCTCTACAAGCTGATGCTGGCGGAGACGAACTTCCTCGTGCTGGACGAGCCGACGAACCACCTGGACCAGACGACCCGGGATGTCGTGCAGCGCGCTCTGCTGCAGTACCAGGGGACCCTCCTGATCGTGTCCCACGACCGCAGCTTTCTGGACGTTCTGGCCGAGCGCGTGCTGGAGATTCGGGACGGCCGCCTCTACGACTATCCGGGCAACTACTCGTGGTTCCTGGAAAAGCGGGAGGAGGCGCTGGCGCGGGAGGAGGTCGCGGCGGTGGGGGCGGAGGTGCGGAACCTTCGATCCCGCGAGGCCCGGCGTGCCGCCGCGGAGGAATGTCAGCGCGTCATGGCTGCGGCGCGGAAGATCAGGAGGAAGCTGGACCCTCTGGAGGAACGGATCGGACGGATGGAGGTCCGGCAGGCTGAGATCGACGCGGAGCTCTGCGATGCGTCGGTCCTGTGCGACTCCTCTCGAGTTCAGGCGCTCATGGTGGAGCGCGGCGCCATCGCAGCGGACCTGCCGGCGGCCTATGAGGAGTGGGAGCACCTGTCCACGCAGCTCGAGGGGGTCCTCCAGGAGCGGTGAGGCCGTATGGCGAACCTTTGAAGGGCGGTGTCCGGGGTTGAGGAGGTGCGCGGCTTGTACGAGTTTTCCCTGACGAAGTCGGTGAACGATACGATCCTGGGCATGTGCCGGAGCTCGGGCTGGCGCCGCGTGCGCCGCATCGTGCTGAAGGTGGGCGGGATGCGGAGGGTCAACCCGGAGCTGATGGCCTATGCCTTCGGCAGGATATCCAAGGGCGCCCCCACGGAGGGGGCGAACCTGTCCATCATGGTGCTGCCCGTCACGTTTCGCTGCCACGCCTGCGGCCGGGAGGTCCAGAGCGAGGGCACGGAGTTCGTGTGCCCGGCGTGCGGCAGCAAGGACGTGGAGCTGGTGTCGGGACTGGAGTTCGCCATCGAGTTCCTGGAGGTCGAGGGAGGCGCCCCACATCCGGGGGACTAGAGCCATCGGACGACGTGGTGCTGCAGCAGCGCCTTGCGTCCGAAGGGGTGCTTCGTGCAGAACGGAGAAGAACATGTTGGAAAACGATATCCTTGAGCGCCTCTCGCCCCGTCAGCGGGAGGCGGTGACCTACGTCGACGGGCCGCTTCTCATCCTGGCCGGCGCCGGTAGCGGCAAGACGCGCGTCCTGACCCACAAGGTGGCCTGGCTGATCGCCGAGGGGCTGGCCCGGCCGTGGGAGATCACGGCGGTGACCTTCACCAACAAGGCGGCGGGTGAGATGCGGGAGCGCGTGTCGGCGCTGGTCCCCGATGGGGCGGACAAGGTGTGGGTCAGCACCTTCCACGCCTTCGGGCTGCGCTTCCTGTTCCGAAACCGCGAGGCGGTGGAACGCCTGACGGGGTTGAGGACGGGGTTCGCCGTGCTGGATCGGGGCGACAGCCGTTCGCTGGTGGGACAGATCATGGAGCGCCTGGGCGTCAACACCAGGGATACCGCCCCGGCCTCCGTGCTGGACGCCATCTCGCGCGACTGGGCGGCCTGGACGCCGGGCCCGCGGGAGCCCCTTCTGGAGGGGCTCTACCTCGACATCGCAAACGAGTACCGCCGCGCGCTGCGAGAGCGCAACGCCGTCGACTTCGACGACCTGATGGTGCTCCCGCTCCAGGTGCTGACGCAGGACCGGGAGCTTCGGGAGAGGGAACGGGCTCGGATCCGGTGGCTCCTGGTGGACGAGTTTCAGGACGTCAACAGACCGCAGTACCTCCTGCTCCGCAACCTGGTGGGGCCGGACTGCCTGCTGAACGTGGTGGGGGACCCGGACCAGTCCATCTACGGCTGGCGTGGAGCGGACATCGGCATGATCCTGAACTTCGAGCGCGACTTCAGGGGGGTGGAGGGCCACGCGGACGCGAAGACGATCGTGCTGGACGAGAACTACCGGTCAACGGGCAACATCCTGGCCGCCTCCAACGCCCTGATCCGCAACAACTCCACGCGCATGAAGAAGGACCTCAGGACCTCGCGGGGCCTGGGGGAGAAGGTCTACACCCTGCTGGCGAACAGCGACCTGCAGGAGGCGGACTTCATCACGGCGGAGATCGCCCGCCTCAAAGCGCACCATGGCTACGACTACGGGAACATCGCGCTCCTCTATCGGCAGAACGCCATGAGCCGCCTCTACGAGCAGAAGTTTCTGGGGCTGGGCATCCCTTACCGCATCGTGCGCGGCGTGGCGTTTTACGAGCGCCGGGAGGTTCGGGACGTCCTGGCGCTCCTGAAGCTGGCGCTGAACCCGAACGACCTCACCTCTTTCGAGCGGGCTGCGGAGTTCGCCGTCAAGGGCATGGGGCCGAAGCGCCGCGAGGATTGGACCTCATGGCTTGCGTCGGGCGCCGTCCCCACGTCGCCGGCCTCAGACTTCTGGGGGGCGGCCGCGAAGGGGGCCTGGCCCGTTCGGGGGCAGGTGGGGGCTGCGGCGGCGGAGTTTGCGGCGCACATGTCGCGCCTCCTCGCGGTATCGGAGCGGGGGATCGGCCCCGCCGTAGACTACGTGCTGAACCAGATGGGCTACGAGGAGCTCTTGAGGTCGAAGGACCCGGAGAGCTGGGAGGAACGCTACGACAACGTGATGGAGCTTCGCTCCGTGGTGCCGGAGGGGGGGCTCTCGGAGGCGTTGGCGGAGGCGGCGCTCTTCACGGACGCGGACCGGCAGGACGACTCAGCGAACGCCGTGGGGCTTTTGACGCTGCATGCGGCCAAGGGGCTGGAGTTCCCCGTGGTGTTCCTGGTGGGCATGGAGGAGGACATCTTCCCCAGCTCCCGCGCCAAGGATCAACCGGACCAGTTGGAGGAGGAACGGCGTCTGTGCTACGTGGGCATGACCCGTGCGGAAGAGCGGCTCTACCTCACGGCGGCCCGCAGTCGCCGCCTGTACGGAACGACGCTCAGCAAGGGCTTCTCGCGCTTCATCTACGAGGTCCCGGAGCAGTATCGCGAGATCGACGACCGGGCCGGCGAAGGGCGCGGGTGGGACGAGGGGTACGGCAGCGGAGGGAGGCGACGTTCCTATGGCGGCTACGGCAGGGGCTATCGCCCTTACGGGGGACGTCGGGGCTGGTAAGTCCACCGTCGCCAGCCTGCTGGAGGAGATGGGAGGCGTGCGCCTTGACGCGGACGCCATCGCCCTGGAACAGTGGAGGCGACCTGACGTCGCTCAGGCCGCCGCGCGCCGTTGGGGACGCCAGGTCTTGGACCCGTCGGGCGGGATCGTCCGAAGCACCGTGGCCGGACGCATCTTTGCGGACCGTACGGAGTACGACTGGGCCTGCGGGCTCATTCATCCCCTGGTGATGGCTGAGCTGGAATGCCGCGTCGCCGAGCTTTCGCCGGACCGCTGGGCCGTCGCGGAGGTGCCGCTTCTGTTCGAGGTGGGGCGTCCCGCGTGGGTCGCGGCGGCGGTCTTCGTCACGGCGCCCCGGGCGCTGCGCATAGCGCGCTGCCGCCAGCGCGGCTGGGACGAGGCGGAGCTGACCCGCAGGGAGGCCTTTTACCTGCCGTCGGACGAGCGGATGGCCTTGAGCGACTTCGTCCTCCACAACGAGGGGGACCTGGCGTCCCTGCGCCGGAAGGTCGAGGCGATCGTTCGGGAGATCCATCAGAACCCCTATCCATGACGGCTTCTGGCCTGTTTGTTTGCAGCGTCTGGTCCGGGCATTGAGCTGCAAGGTCATTTTTTGTTGTCGTTTGATGCCTTTTGTTTTTTAGGGTTGCCGGTCTGCCGAGATGAGCTGTCGCTTCGAGGCAAGTTCCTCGTTGAGGACGACGACGGAAGTCGGCGCAAAGCGCCAGGTTTTGACAACGGGGCGAAGGGACTGTCGTAGAGCATCCTGTATCGGCGACAGCCAGTCTTTTGGATGACCGTTGATTACAAGCACAAAACGCACGTCGAACTGGGATAAATCGAGCAATTCAAAGGGGCCTGGTAATTCTGCTCCAGCCTGTTGATGTCGCCCAAGGAGGGAGGCCAGGATCAGGGAGAGGGCATTGAGCCATTTTTCCCGGATTTCCATGATGAATTGACCGAAATCGGGATCGTTTTTCGGTCGGGGAGAGCTCGACTTAGCCTCCACCACCCAAAGCGTGGCGGGCCTGTCGCTGTCGGCGCGCAGCAACAGAAATTCCGCCATTTTTACCCCTTGCCGAATGTCTGTGTAGAGGGCACTTTTCTCAATGTGAAAACAGCGTTCGGAGGGGTAGGGGCCGAACGTCATCCCGGACTCGTCGATGGCAATGGTCCCGGGAGTCATCGGAGTGCCATGTCCACTTCTTCTTCGTAAAGCCGGATCGATTCGTTGATGATCGCATTGTCCGGCATCCCGCTCCTGAGGTCGTCCGCTGTCCAGTGCCCGTCCTCAGCCTGTGCCGAAAGCACGGGGATGGATAGTTTTCGTTCCTGGGCGATCAGGAAGAGCTTCTTGATGACGAAATAGGAATGGCTGGCCATAAAGAACTGGATTCCACGGCTCGCCAACGTCGCCACGATGTCGAGGAGTGCAGAAATCGCCGAGGGATGTAAGGCGGACTCCGGCTCATCGAAAAAGACGATTGCGTCAAGGTCAAGATAACGATTGCCAAGCAGCGTATCGAGAATGGCAATTTTCTTGATTCCCTCCGCTGTCACTCCAATGGAGAACCTCTGGCTTCCTTTTCTGAACTGCCAACGCCCCGAGGCCTCGTCATACTCAATGCGGCCGCCGAGGATGTGCTCCAGGTTTTGGCGCGAGGCGGCGAATTCGGGATAATTTCTGCCCCTTTGGGTGGATTGGCGCAGCGCCCTGGCGAGGTCCAGATAGGTGTCGTCAAAACCGAACACCTTGTCCTGTTCGCGGGACTTCAGGATGATCTGTTGCAGGGACAGAATTTCCTTTGCCGGAAGAAAGATGGAGTTGCTCGACCTTGGAGGAATTCCATTTTTCAACGAGGTAATCTGCTTGGTCGTCTCCCTGCCGAAGCTGTAGGAGAAATCCTCGTCGTTGAACCGCATGGCACAGGACAAGGATGCGGCTCCCTTTGCAACCAGATCGCCGATCTTGTCCGGCTGGAAGGTCCCATAAAGCTTTTCCACAAGGATCTCCGCCTCCGTTCTCCGGTCGTCGCCACGTTTATATTCTTCGATTGTCCGCATGGCACTGTACAGGACTTTCAGAAGAAAGGTTTTTCCGGAGCCATTGCCTCCGATCATCAAATTGATGGAGCCGAGCCCCGTCCATTCCAGGTGGAAAATCGGGCCGAAATTATCGAGTCTGATGCCATTTATCATAAAATAAACTGCCTCCGTTTGGGTGTGTTAAAGGCGGTTGTTGCCCTGCACGAGCGGCCTTTCGCCCCTGTTCTTACCCAATTTAAAGAATGAACTGAACTAGACCTCCATAATAATAGCATAGTATTGAGGGGCTGAATCCTCTCATCATCGACCAAAAATCCACAGGTGCAAAAGCCTTATCGAGGATTAAGTTCTTCATTAATGTATGGGGCAGCTGCTTTTGATCTGCACCCGCGCAGAAAACGTGTGAAGCCTGTCTTCGTCACATCCTCAAAGCTTTGCCTGTGGTTTGAGGCCTGATGTTTATCGGCGTCGGATGGTTGTGTTTCAAGGACACTCGTTGTTTGTACGTTATATAATAAGGTGCGCACCAATATCGGGGAAGGGGGGAAGTGAGGGGGGCGGAGAACGGGCCGTTTTGAAGGCGTCCCGCTCTTGTATGAGGATTTTGCGCTCTCCCGCTCACGTCGTGTCCTTATGTATCTGATAACAAGCCACCTCAACACGGACTTTGATTCGCTGGCCAGCATGATCGCCATCCAGAAGCTGTATCCCGACGCCGTGATCTGTCCGCCCGGCGCGATCGGCCGCAAGGTGAAGGACTTCCTGAACCACTACGGGCATCAGTGGAACCTGCTGAAGCCCAAGAAGGTCCCGCAGGACCAGGTGACGCTTATGGTCGTGGTGGACACGCGGGCGCGAAGCCGCATTGGGCCCTTCGCGGCCCTTGCGGGGCGTCAGGACGTCACCGTCCACTTGTACGACCACCATCCTCCGACGATGGACGACATCCCGGCGGAGAAGATGTGCTATGCCCCGATCGGGGCCACGGTAACGATGATCGTGGAACAGCTCGTCAAGGAGCGCAAGAGCATCTCGCCGGAGGAGGCGACGCTCTTTGCCCTGGGCATCTACGACGACACGGGCGCGTTGACCTACGAGTCCACGACGGAGCGCGACATCCTGGTCGTCGGCCGCCTGCGCGAGATGGGGGCCGACCTGTCCCGAACCCTGTCCCGCGCGGAGGTTTCCATGTCCGCGGCCGACCTTCACCTGCTGGATACGCTGGCTGAGAACGCCAGGGAGAGCTACATCAACGGAGCCAAGGTGCTGCTGACCTGGGCCAGGACGGAGGAGTACGTGGAGGGGCTCTCGCTCTTCGTGCACCGCCTGCGCGACTATTACGACTCTCAGGTCACCGTCTGCGTGGTGTGCAACGGGGGAAAAAAGGACAACGTCATCGTCAGGAGCTCGCCCGACATCCTGAACGTCAAGGACTTCCTCACGCCCTACGGCGGAAGCGGTCACCTTCAGGCGGGCTCTGCGACGGTGCTGGACCGCGACCCCCAGGAGCTCCTGGCGGAGATCGAGTCGAAGCTCCCTGCGCACATCCCGCAGCTGGTGGACGTGGGGAGCGTCATGACCTCTCCGGTGCTCGCCGTGTCGCCGGACGCCCGCGTCGACGAGGCCTACCGAACGATGCTGCGCTTCGGGCATCAGGCGCTGCCCGTGGCGAGCGCGGACGGCGAGGTGCTGGGCATCATGACCCGCAAGGACCTGGACAAGGCCCACATGCACGGCTTGGACCGCGCACAGATTCGAGACTTCATGACGGAGGGCGTCATCGGCATCACCTCAAAGGCGTCGCTGGATGAGGCGCACCGCCTCATGGCGACCTACAGCTTCGAGCGACTGCCCGTCATGGAGGGGGGCAAGCTCATCGGCATCCTGACGAGGGCGGACCTCCTTCGCGCTCTCTACCGCTCCTTCCAGCCGGCGACGGACCGCAGCGCGGGAAGCGGCTTCATGTGGATGGAGAGCGTGTCCGGGCTGATGGAGGCCTCCTTCAGCCCAACGGTGCTGAACCTCCTGCGCCGCATCGGCGCGAGGGCGGAGTCCCTGGGAATGAGGGCGTATCTGGTCGGCGGGACGGTTCGCGACATCCTGCTGGGCGTCCCGAACGTCGATATCGACGTGTCCGTCGAGGGCGACGCGGAGAAGCTCGTGACCTCCTGGGACGAACCGGGGTGTCGCGGCACGGTGCACGGCCGCTACAATACGGGGACGATCACCTTTCCGGACGGGGAAAAGGTAGACGTTGCCACGGCGCGGCGCGAGTTCTACGAGTACGCCGCGGCCCAGCCGACGGTGTCGAGCGACTCCCTGAAGCAGGACCTGGCCCGACGCGACTTCACGGTCAACGCGATGTCCATCTCCCTGAGCGAAGCCGACTGGGGTACGCTGGCGGACTACTTCGGCGGGAGGGCGGACCTGAAGGACGGCATCCTGAAGATCCTCCACAACCTGAGCTTCGTCGAGGACCCCTCGCGCATCCTGCGGGGCATCCGGCTGGAGCAACGGCTGGGCATGAGCTTTGAGGACAACACGATGCGCCTTCTGAGGAGTGCCCTGAAGGGCGGCCTCCTGGAGTGCCTTTCGACGCCCCGCATCCGCGCGGAGCTTGAGATCGACGCCAACGAGCCGCGCTTCAGAAAGATCGCGCTTCGGATGCAGGAGCTTGGCGTCTGGACGGCGCTCTTCCCCGGAATCAGGCTGGGGGAGACCCTTGAACGCAGGCTCCGCGTCATGGAGCACCTCCTGTCCTGGGCGCATCGCCTGGGCGTTGACTTTAAGGGGATGGGATGGCTTGTGGGAATGGCCGTCGTGCTGACGGAAACGCCGCCCAACGTCCGCTTTTCCGTGATGGACCGCATGAGCCTTACCCCGGCCGAGCGCCGCGAACTGACGCAGTGCTTTGAGGTCTGGCCGCAGGTGGAGCGCTTCTGCACGCTGAAGAAGACGCCCAAGAATTCGGAGGTCTACCTCTTCTTCGAAGGGTACGGCACCGTCCCGCTGGTCTATTGGATGACCTGCATGAAGTTCGCGAGGTCCCGCCGGCTCGTGGTGCAGCACCTCCTGTCCTGGGTCCCACTGCGGGGAGAGCTGACGGGGAACGACCTGAAGGCGATGGGTTTGAAGGGGCCGGAGATCGGGAAAGCGCTTCAGAATATCCGCCTGGCTCGCATGGACGGGCTCATCTCAACGCGAGATGGCGAAGCCGGCTTCGTGGCGAGCGTCGTCGCCGAAGGGCGCGGACGAGAGGACGCGGAATAGGCCTTCGACGTTTCCGTCGTTCTGCAGAGGCTTATTCCCCGAAGCCATATATATTGAACGGAGGTGCCGCTAGCGGCAGCGGTGGCTTTTGCTACTATCTTATAGCGTTGGGAAGTGAATTCGTTTGAGGTTGCTGGACGATCCCGTTAGCCTTTTGTTGTCGATTCCCGCCCTCCTGTGGGCGCTCTCCTTTCACGAGTTCTGTCACGGCTTTGCGGCCAAGATGGTGGGGGACCCCACGGCCGAGCGGCAAGGCAGGCTCTCTCTGAACCCACTGGCCCATTTCGACCTCGTGGGCACGTTGATGCTCTTGTTCGTGGGCTTTGGCTGGGCCAAGCCGGTGCCCGTCAATACGCGCTATTTCCGCCATCCGCGGCGGGACATCGTCATCGTCTCGCTGGCGGGCGTGGCGGGCAACCTGCTTACGGCAATCCTCACGGTGCTCTTTCTGCGCTTCTTCGGCAGGGCCTGGTTCGGCCTTGCCGGAGAGCCCGGGTTCGCCGTCCTGTGGCACATGATCCGAATCAACCTGGGTTTGGCGGCCTTCAACCTCATCCCGATCCCTCCCCTCGACGGCTCCAGGGTCATCGAGGCCTTTCTGCCCTACAAGTACCTGTACCACTACCGCTGGCTGGAGCAGTATGGGATGTTCATCCTGCTCGTCCTGGTGGCGTCGGGACTCATCAACCTCCTCTTCGACCCGATCTTCAGCGTCCTGTTGCGCTTGACCATGTGGCCCATCGGATCGTGATTTAGGTTTGGTTCAAACGGCCAATGGGCTGGGGGCGGGGCCTGCGGTGAATCGCTTTGCGGACCCCGCTTCCCGTCCTCTATTGGGCGTGCCTGAGCCGGTTGAATGTGTGAGCAAGGCGGCTTCGCTTCTCCCGCTGAGCAATCTTACGAGTCATCCTTGACAGGCGTGACGCTATGCTATAGGGTATGAGCATTGCATCAACTTGATGACATCTTCAAAGAGTGGAGGCGTTTCAAAATGAGGTCGAAATTCGTGTTGCTGAGCGTGCTTTTCTGTTCCGTATTCGTTTGGAATATTGAGGCAACGGCGGAGGTCCCCTTTCACATCGGGATCATGACGGGCACCGTATCTCAGTCGGAGGACGAGCTGCGGGGGGCCGAACTCTTGATTCAGAAGTACGGAAACGCGGCTGAGGGCGGGATGATCACCCACATCACGTACCCGGATCACTTCATGTCGGAGATGGAAACGACCATAGGACAACTGCTGGGGTTGGCGGACGACCCTCAGATGAAGGTCATCGTGGCCAACACGGCGGTGCCCGGGACGGCCGAGGCCTTCCGCCGCATACGCGAAAAGAGATCGGATATCCTCCTCTTCGCGGGGTCGGTGCAGGAAGATCCTGAGGTCATTACGACTGCGGCGGATCTGTCCCTCACCAAGGACAACATCAGCCGCGGCTATACGATCCCGCTCGGCGCAAAGAAGATGGGGGCGAAGACCTTCGTCCACATCTCCTTCCCCCGGCACATGAGTTACGAGCTGCTGGGGCGCCGTCGCGCCATCATGGAGGTGGCCTGCAAAGACCTTGGCCTCCAGTTTGTCTTTGAAACGGCGCCGGACCCGACGAGCGACGTGGGGGTGGCTGGCGCGCAGCAGTTCATCTTGGAAAACGTGCCCACATGGCTGGAAAAGTACGGCAAGGACACGGCGTTCTTCTGCACGAACGACGCGCACACGGAGCCGCTGCTCAAGCGCATCGCCGAGCTGGGCGGGTATTTTGTGGAGGCGGACAGCCCCTCGCCGCTGATGGGGTACCCCGGAGCCCTGGGCGTGGACCTGGCGCAGGAGAAGGGCGACTGGCCGGCGATCCTGAAGAAGGTCGAGGAGGCCGTTGTGAAGGCTGGTGGAGGGGAACGCATGGGGACCTGGGTGTATTCCTACGGATACACCACCAGCGCGGCGATGGCGGAGTTCGGCAAGCGCATCGTTGAGGGCAAGGCCAAACTGGACAGCATGAAGGACCTCATCGCCTGCTACGACGACCTGACCCCCGGGGCTAAGTGGAACGCCAGCTACTACACGGACGCGGGAACGGGCGTACGCAACAAAAAGATGGTGCTGGTGCGCCAGGATACCTACGTCTTTGGCAAGGGCTATCTGGGAGTGGCGGACGTCGAGGTCCCGGAGAAGTACTTTCAGATCAGCAGGTGACGTTTCGTTGGGGCAGGCGCTCACGTCGCCTCCTGCGGATTGGGGCGCGCCCCTTTTCCTTGCGTTTCTAATAGAAAGCATGTATACTATTCAATACTTCGATAAGTTTTTTACTTGAGGAGTGGGTTCGTGCCCGCTCCTCGTTTCTTGTCAGAGTATCGCTAGGGGAGGAAGGAGCGTGCTGCCGTTGGGTGAGGGGGAAAAGAACGAGGAAAAGAGCCTGATGTCCTCCGTGGCGGAGGTCGTCGAGCGGCTGGGGTATGAATGCGTCCACGTCGGGGTGAAGACGGACTCCGTCCGTTTGAGGCTGCAGGTCCTGATCGACTCCATGGGGGGGATCAACGTCCAGGATTGCGAGACGGTGTCCCGCGCCGTGAACCGCCTTCTCGACGAGAGGGACTTCACGGAGCTCAGCGGACGGTACTACCTTGAGGTCAGCTCCCCCGGCCTGGAGCGCCCCCTCTTCACGCCCGAACAGTACGGGCGGTTTCGGGGGAAAGAGGCTCGAATCAGGCTGAGCAACCCTGTGGAAGGACGGAAGACGCTGACGGGCTCCATCGTGGAGGCGACGGAGGAGCGCGTCGTCGTCTTCGTGGAGGAGGAGGAACGGGAGGTCGCGGTCCCGTTTCAGTGGATCAAAAGCGGCAATCTGGTCTATCGTGGACTGGAGCAGGAGGCGCCGCGGGGGAAGCGGAAGGGCGCGAAGCCGCCTGTCGAACATCGTGGGAGGGAGCTTTAATGCAGCTGGGGCGCGATTTTGTACAAGCGCTGAATCAAATTGCCGAAGAGCGAAACCTGGCGCCGGAGCTGATCGTTTCGAGCCTGGAGGCGGCCTTGATCTCGGCCTACAAGAAGTATCAGAGCGGCGACCAGAGGGTGGAGGTCCACGTCAACACCGAGACGGGCGACATCCTGATTGAGGAGCTGCGTACCGTCGTGGAGGAGCTTGAGTCGCCGGATACGGAGATCACGCTGGGGGATGCGAAGCGACTGGGCTTTGCGGATGCGTCCGTCGGGGACGAGCTGCACCTGGAGAAGGACCCCGGCCATTTCGGGCGCATCGCTGCGCAGACGGCGCGGCAGGTGATCATCCAGCGGCTGAAGGACGCCGAGCGGCAGGTCATCTACAGCGAGTTCTCCGACAAGGTCGGCGAGATGATGACGGGCACGATCGTCAAGGCCGAGAACGACCAGGTGCTGGCCCGCATCGGCGAGCGCACCGAGGCGATCCTTCCGCGCAAGGAGCGCATTCCGGGGGAGGAGTACGTCCCCGGCCAGACGATGAAGTTCTACGTGCTGGACGTCCGCCAGATGACGCGGGGGCCGAAGATCGTGATTTCCCGAACGCATCCGGGGCTCCTGCGCAAGCTGATGGAGCTTGAGATCCCGGAGGTCAGGGACGGGGTCATCGAGATCCGCAACATCGTTCGTGAGGGCGGCGGGCGCGCCAAGGTTTCGCTCTCCACGATGGATCAGAACGTGGACCCCGTGGGGGCCTGCGTCGGAGCCGGTGGCGCGCGCATCAAGGCCATCAGCCAGGAGCTGATGGGGGAGAAGGTGGACATCATCGTCTGGAGCAGCGACCCCCTGGCCTACATCCGCAACGCTCTCTCTCCGGCCCAGGTCGTGAAAGTGGAGCCGGTCCTGGATCAGGAGCACGCGGCCAAGGCCTACGTGGAGCCGGAGCAGCTGTCGCTCGCCATCGGGAAGGCGGGGCAGAACGTGAGGCTGGCCGCCCGCCTGACCGGGTGGAAGATCGACATCAACGCCCTGCAGGCGGAGCGCATGCCGACGCTGCAGGACATCTTCCACGAGGTCGCGGAGGCGGACTAGTGACCGCGACTCGACAGAGGCCGCGCACGTGCGTCGCCTGCCGCACGGAGGCGCCGAAGAGGGCACTGGTCCGCATCGCCCGCACGCCGGACGGCAGGGCGGTGCTGGACGTCACGGGCAAGCTGCCGGGACGGGGAGCCTACCTGTGCCTCAACCTGGAGTGCCTGAGGAGGGCCAGGAGGACGGGGGCCCTTTCCCGCGCCCTGAAGGCGGCGCTGTCGGACGAATGTTGGGCGGACCTGGAGCGCTGCATCGCCTCCTATGCGTCGGAGCGCGGTCCGGAGGAACGCATGAAGGAGCTTCGCTCGCTTTTGGGGCTTTCCCGCCGCGCGGGGCAGATACTGGTGGGGAGAGATGACGTCCATGCCCACGCCGGGCGCCCCCTCCTGCTCTTGACGGCGCAGGATGCGTCGGGATCGGTGAGATCGTTCGCGGAAGGACTCGCGGCCTCGTCCATGGAGCGGGGCGGCGGTCATGAGCATCGGGTGCTGCCCTTGGGCGGGGAGAGGCTTTCAACGGCTCTGGGAGCCGGGAACGTGCAGATTATAGCCCTGCCGGCCCGAAGCGGGCTGGCGGACAAGATCAGGGCTTTGCTTGGAGAAGGGGGAGACGCCCTTGAACAACAAGATACGGGTTTACGAACTGGCGAAGAAGCTGAACAGGAGCAATAAGGAACTGATGGCGGTTTTGGAACAGCTTGGAATTCAGATCAAGACGCATATGAGCTCCATCACCAACGAGGAGGCTCAGATGGTGGAGTCCCTTCTGGCCGAGGCGGAGAAGAAGAAAAAGCCGTCGCCGGGTGCCGGGAAGGCAACGGCAGATGGGAAATCCGCACCACAGGCGAAAACGGAGGAGGCGAAAAAGACGGCTCCCAAGGAGAAGCCGGCGGCGCCCAAGGTGGATGCCAAGGGGTCCGAGGAGGCTCCGGAGAAGGGACGGCGCGTTGAGATTCACGCCGGGGACGCGATCAAGTCGGCGGCGCAGGCCATGGGCGTATCGAGCGCCGACGCGGTGAAGGCGCTGATGGATTCGGGGATGATGCTCTCCGCCATGACGGCCGTCAACGACGCGGTTTTGGCGGTCTTCTCGAAAAAGTTCGGCGTGCAGTTCGAGGTGCTCCCCGCCGTGAAGAAGGCCGAGGCGGTCTTTCACGAGAAGAAGGCGGGGAAGGGCGCCAAAAAGCACGGCGCGGCGGACGCTGCGGCCCGGAAGCCAGGGGTCCTGACGGCCCGCCCCCCCATCGTGACCGTGATGGGGCACGTCGATCACGGCAAGACGACGCTTCTCGACTCCATTCGCCATTCAAACGTCACGGCGCAGGAGGCGGGCGGCATCACGCAGCACATCGGCGCTTACGTTGTCACGCACGAGGGCAGGCCCATCGTCTTTCTGGACACGCCGGGGCACGAGGCCTTCACGGCCATGCGCGCGCGGGGCGCGAACGTGACGGATATCGTCATCCTGGTCATTGGGGCGGACGACGGGGTCATGCCCCAGACGAAGGAGGCCATCAACCACATCAAGGCGGCCCACGTGCCGCTGGTGGTCGCCATCAACAAGGTGGATAAGCCGACGGCCAACCCGGATCGGGTACGTCAGCAGCTCACGGAGCAGGAGGTCTTCCTCGAAGGCTGGGGCGGCGAGGTTGGGGCCGTCGAGGTTTCGGCCAAGACGGGGAAGGGCATCCCGGAGCTGCTGGAGCGCGTCCTGCTGGAGGCGGAGATGCAGGAGCTCAAGGGGGACGCCGGCGCATCGCCTGAGGGCGTCGTGATCGAGGCGGAGCTGGACAAGGGGAAGGGCCCCGTCGCTACGGTCATCGTCCAGAAGGGGACGCTGCAGTTGGGAGATATCGTCCTGTTCGGCACGGCCTGGGGCAAGATACGCGCGCTCTTCGACTGGGCGGGGAAGCCCACCAAGAAGGTCGGGCCCAGTATGCCGGCGGAGATACTTGGCCTTGACGAGGTCCCGCAGCCCGGTGAAACCTTCACCGTCGTGGGAAGCGAGCGCGAAGCGCGCGCGATGATGGCCGAGGCCCGCGCCCGGGAGCGGGACGAGGGGACGACGACGGCCAGGCGTACCTCCCTGGACGACCTCTACTCGCAGCTTAAGGAGGGAGAGCTTCCGCAGCTCAACCTCGTGGTCAAGTGCGACGTACAGGGCTCGCTGGAGGCCCTCTGCGCCTCTCTGGAGAAGCTGGCCACGAACGAGGTGGGCGTTTCCATCATCCATCGAGGAGTGGGGCGCATCGCCGAGTCCGACGTCATGCTGGCCTCCACCTCGAACGCCGTCATCGTGGGCTTCAACGTCCGTCCCGACGCCAACGCAAAGCGCGCGGCGGAGGTGGATGGGGTTGAGATCCGCACCTACAGCGTCATCTACGACGCCATCGATGACGTGAAGGCGGCCATGTCCGGCCTCCTGAAGCCCGTCCTCCGCGAGGAGTCCCTGGGCGAGGTGGAGATTCGGGAAACGTTCAAGGTGCCGAAGGCGGGCAAGATCGCGGGCTGCCACGTCATGCAGGGCCTCATTCGCCGCACGGCGCGGGTCCGACTTGTCCGGGACGGCGTCGTCCTGTGGGACGGAAGGATCGCCACGCTGCGCCACTTCAAGGACGAGGCGAGGGAGGTCAAGGCGGGTATGGACTGCGGCGTGGCCCTTGAGGGGTATCAGGACTTCCTGGTGGGCGACCTGCTGGAGGTCTACGACGTCGTCGAGGAGAAGCGCAGCCTCTAAGGCGCGTTCGGATTTTAGATTGAGCCCGCGGGAGGAGGAACGGGTTTGGGTACTTTTCGTATGGCAAGGATCAACAAGCAGCTTCAACGGGAGATATCCCTCCTTCTTGAGAGCCGGATCAAGAAGGAGACGGTGAAGGATGCGATCATCACCGGCGTGGACTGCAGCCGGGACCTCGACGTCGCAAAGGTCTTTTTCACCGCCCTGACCCCGGAGCGGAGGGGGGAACTCCGCGAGGAGTTGGCGAGCGTCCGGGGCGCGCTTCGGACGCTCCTCGGACAGGTGCTGAAGCTGCGCCGAATCCCCTCCCTCGACTTCGTCCCCGATGAGAGCGCGGACTACGGCGAGCGCATCGACGGCATCCTGAATCGCCTGGGTATGGATTCCGCTCGCGCCGATGCCCAGGAGCCTGATGTGACGGAAGAAGGGGCGGGTGAGTCCAATGATTGAAGGCCCCTCCTTGGAGGAAATACGCCGGGTGTCCGACCTCCTGACGGAGGCCCCTTCCTGGACGCTCTTTACCCACCAGAAAGCGGACGGCGACGCCCTGGGCTCCCTCACTGCGCTCTTTGGCGCGGGGATGCTCCAGGGGAAGCGCATCCGCTGGATGGGGCTTGACAAGACCGTCACCCCCGCCTATCGCTTCCTCGACCACACGGAGAACTATGCGCTGTGCCCCGTCCCCTTCAGCTTCAGCGACCCGGAGGAGCTCTACGTCTTTCTGGACTGCGCCAACGTGGAGCGGAGCGTCAAGGACTTCACGGCACCGGCCCCCGGAGTGCGGGTGCTCAACATCGACCACCACGAGGACAACACCCTGTTCGGCACGACGAATTGTGTCGATCCCGGAAGCTCCTCAACGTCCGAGCTGGTGTTCCGCATCCTGAGGGCGGGAGGGTGGCCGTTGTCGCGGGGCATCGCCCAGAGCCTTTACGTCGGGATATGGACGGACAGCGGCGGGTTCACCTTCTCCAACACGTCCCCTGAAACGCACCGGCTGGTGGCGGAGCTCATCGAACTCGGCGTGGAGCCGGACGTCGTTGACGACGAGATCAACCAGACGCGCACGCCGGCGGGGGTCGCCCTGTGGGGGCGTGCCTTTTCTCACGTCCGGGTGTTTGGACCGGGGAACGTCTTCGCCCTGGGATGGCTGGGGCCTGAGGACTTCAAGGCGGTTGGCGCCGAGGCGTCGGACACGGAGGGGCTCCCCGGCAGCCTGATGAAGATCCACGGGGTCCGCCTGGCCGTGTTCCTGACGGAGCTGAGCCCGGCACAGATCAAGGCGAGCTTTCGATCCCGTGGTGGGATATTTCCCGCGGCGGAGGTCGCCCGCTCCTTTGGAGGCGGCGGCCATCCCCGCGCGGCCGGGGCGACGTTGACCGGCGACCTTGCGGGCTACCTTGAAACGATCCCGAAGCTTTTGGAAGATCGCTATGCTGAGTGGGATTCTGCTGATTGACAAGCCCCTGGGGATGCGGAGCGCGACCTGCGTGGGGCGCCTGCGTGGCCTCCTCGGGAAGGGGACGCGCGTGGGGCACGCGGGGACGCTGGACTCCACGGCGTCGGGGCTCCTCGTCCTTCTGGTCGGCGTGGCCACCCGCGCCTCGGACTACGTCATGATGCTGCCCAAGCTCTATCGTGCCCGGGTGCGCCTGGGCACGGCTACGGATACCTGCGACTACTCAGGCGGAGTCCTTTATCAGGGCGACGCGAGCCGTGTGTCGGCCGGGGACGTTGACCGGGTCCTCCTCTCCTTCCTCGGATGGCGCATGCAGCGTCCGCCCGAGATCTCCGCGCTGAAGCTGGGGGGGCGCCCCTCCCACAGGCTGGCGCGCGCGGGGCTGGACGTCCCCCTCCAGCCCAGGGCCGTGTTTGTCCGGTCCATTCGTCGGACGTCGACCCTTGAGGCGGGGTGCTTCGACGTGGAGGTCCTCTGCGGCAAGGGGACCTACGTCCGGAGCATCGCGAGGGACATCGGGGATCGACTGGGCTGTGGGGCCTGCATCGACTCTCTGAGGCGCCTGTCCACGGGAGGCTTCCACGTGGACGCGGCCCTGTCGCCGGACCGCGCGGAGGTCCTGCTGCGCGAGGGCCGCCTGAAGCTTCAGCCCCTGAGCACCGTGTCCCGCCTGTTTCATCGCGTCGAGCTGTCCGGGGCTGCTGAGGCGACGCTGCTGCATGGCCTTCCCGTCCCGCTGGCCGAGGCGGGCCGCTACGTCCCGGGGCCGGTCCCTCCGGACCAGGCGTTCTGCGCTGAGGGCCGAGGGGTCTTGAGCTTCGTGGACCGGCGGGACGAGGGCGACGGGACGATGCTGCGGCCCCGCGCGAACGTCCTGCTTCAGGACGGAGCGGAACACCCCGGTGCCGAGCGGGGCCTGATCCTTGCTATCGGGGCGTTCGACGGGTTTCACCGGGGGCACGCGCGGCTTTTGGAGCGGGCGAGAGACCTCGCAGCCCTCTTGAACGAGGATTGGGGTGCCGTGACCTTTGAGCCTCACCCGGGGGTCTTTCTGGGGAAGCTCGACGCAACGCTCTTCACCCTCCGCGAACGGGAGCTGGTCCGTCGCGTCCTGCGGGTCCCCCGCCTCCTTGTCCTGAACTTCGACGAGGAGGTTCGGGACCTTTCGCCCGACGACTTCTGGCGTCGGCTGCGGAAGACGTTCCCCGTGGGCGGGGTGGTGGTGGGGCGCAACTTCCGCTTTGGCCGCGGGCAGGAGGGCACGGCGGAAGCGTTGCTCTCCCTCTGTCGGGACGATGGGCTTCCCGCGGAGGCCGTGGAGCTCCTGACCTGCGACGGGCTTCGCCTCTCCAGCACAGAGGTACGCCGCGCCGTCATGGAGGGGGATGCGGCGCTGGCCGAGAAAGTCCTGGGCTTCCCCTGGTTCTTCTGGGGGACGGTGGTCCACGGCGACCGGCGCGGGCACGAGTTGGGCTTCCCGACGGCGAACGTAGACCTCTCAAAGGCGCTGACCCGTCCTGGCGCGGGCGTCTACGCCGCCCTTATCCCCATCGACGGGCACTGGCACTGCGGGGCGCTCTCGGTGGGTGAGAACCCCACCTTTGGGGACGTTCCGGAGATGAGGGCGGAGGTTTTTGTCCTCGACTTCGAGGGCGACCTCTACGGGAGGGACCTGCCCGTATTTCTGATCCGGCGGCTGCGCCCCATGGTCCGCTTCCCCAACGCGCAGGCGCTGGCGGCGCAGATCGCGCAGGACGTCGAGCGCTGCCGCGAGGCGGGGCGCGAGGAGCTCGCCGGGCACGCTTCGCTCTATGCCGCCTTCGCCGAATCCCTGGCGGCCATGGAGGCGGAGGGCGCCTTTGAGCCGAGGACCTGGAGGCTTGCCGAATGTTGATCGATTCCCATTGTCACCCGAACTCCGACGAGCTGCGGAAGGACGCTGAGGCGCTGATGGAGCGGGCCGCCTCCGCGGGCGTGGGGCGGATGCTGATCGTGGGCTGCGACCTGGAGGACAGCCGTGAGGCGGTCCGGATGGCCCATCGATTTGAAGGCTACGGGGCCTGGGCTGCCGTCGGAATCCACCCTCATGAGGCCTCCCGCTACGCGGAGGCCCTTCCGGAGGAGCTGCTGCAGATGGCGGAGGACTGCCGCACTCTGGCCCTTGGGGAGATGGGGCTGGACTACCACTACGACCTTTCGCCCCGAAAGGTGCAGCGAGAGGTCTTTCAGCGGCAGCTCGCCTGGGCCGAAGGGGTGGGGATGCCCGTGGTCCTGCACGTCCGCGAGGCCATGGAGGACGCCCTGGCGATCCTCGGAGATTTTCGGGGCCTCAAACTGCTCTTTCACTGTTACGACGGCGGGCTGAAGTCCCTTGACGAGGTGCTGAGCCTGGGAGCGCTCTGTGCCCTGGGCGGCGCCGTGACGTGGAAGAGGAGCGTGGAGCTTCGCGAGGTGGCGCGCCTCATCCCGGCCGATCGCCTCCTTGCGGAAACGGACTGCCCTTGGATGGCGCCCGTCCCCTTTCGGGGGCGGCTCAACGAGCCGGCCTACGTGCGCTACGTCTACGAGGCGTTGGCGGAGGTGCGGGGCGTGCCGCTGGAGGAGCTCTCGGGCCAGATTGCGCGCAACGCGGACGGGTTCTTCGGCTGGGGGAGGGAAGCGCATGTTTGAGTTCAAGGTCCTTGCCGTCTGCCCGCAGACCGGCGCCAGGGCGGGGGAGTTGACCACGCCCCACGGCGTGATCCGGACGCCGGTCTTCATGCCGGTGGGCACTCAGGCTACGGTGAAGGCCATGGCGCCCTGGGAGCTGGAGGAGATCGGTGCCCAGATCGTCCTTGGGAACACCTACCACCTCTACCTCAGGCCTGGCGCGGAGCTGGTGGCGGAAGCAGGCGGGCTGCATCGCTTCATGAGCTGGGACCACCCCATCCTGACGGACAGCGGCGGATTTCAGGTCTTTTCTCTGGCGGACCTCAACAGGGTGACGGATGAGGCGGTGGTGTGCCGGTCGCACCTGGACGGCTCAAAGCACGTGATGTCGCCTGAGTGGTCCATGCGCGTCCAGGAGCTTTTGGGCAGCGACGTCGCCATGTGCTTCGACCAGTGCGGTCCCTTCCCCGCGGACCACGCTCAGGCCGAGACCGCTCTCGCCCGCACCACGCTCTGGGCCCGCCGGTCGCAGAAGGCACACAGTCGGGAGGATCAGGCGCTCTTCGGCATCGTGCAGGGGTCCGTCTACGATGACCTTCGGCTCCGCAGCGCGGAGGAGATCGTGGAGCTGGGCTTCCCTGGCTTTGGCATCGGAGGGCTGTCCGTCGGTGAGCCCCATGAGGTGATGTACCACGTTCTGGACCTGCTGAACGGCGTCATGCCGCGGGATAAACCCCGCTACCTCATGGGGGTGGGCTACCCCTCCAACGTCGTCGAGGGCATCGCCCGCGGGGTGGACATGTTCGACTGTGTCCTTCCCACGCGGAACGGGCGCAACGGGACGCTCTTTACGTCCTTTGGACGTGTTAATATTAAGGGGAAGCAGTACGAGCACGATTTCGGTCCGGTCGATCCGGAGTGCGGCTGCCACCTCTGCCGCGGTTTTTCTCGCGCGTACCTGAGGCACCTTTATCACTGCGGCGAAATTCTGGCGGCCCGTCTGTGTACGCTGCACAACTTGAGCTTCACGCTGAACCTCGCTGCCAGGGCCAGGGAGGCCATCCTCAACGGGACCTTCCCGGCGTTTCGCGCCGAGTTCAACGCGAAGTTTGTGGACGGACCGGCAAGGGACGCCGGAGGGGAGCGCTGACTGCGGGATGAAGACGCTGAGGATTGAGGTGGACCCCTGGAACCCCAGCGGGGAGTTGATGGCCCGCGCGGCGGACGTGCTGAGGGAGGGAGGCCTGGTGGCCTTTCCGACGGAGACGGTCTATGGGCTTGGGGCGAACGCGCTGAACCCGGAGGCGGTGAAGGGGATTTATCGGGCCAAGGGGCGTCCCTCGGACAATCCTCTGATCCTCCACCTCTCTCGCGTGGAGCAGGCGGAGCCTCTCGTCCACGTAGACGAGAGGGCGCGGCGGTTGATGCGCGCCTTCTGGCCCGGCCCCCTGACGCTGGTGCTGAGGGCGCGGGACGTCGTTCCCCTGGAGGCACGGGGAGGGCTCTCGACGGTCGCCCTGCGAATGCCGAGCCATCCGGTAGCCTCCGCGCTGATCGACGCTGCGGGTTTTCCCCTGGCGGCACCGAGCGCCAACGTCAGCGGGCGCCCCAGCCCTACGGATGCGGAAACGGTGTGGGCGGACCTGCAGGGGAGAATCGAGATGATCCTTGACGGTGGCCTCGTTTCCGTCGGCATCGAGTCCACGGTGATCGACGTCAGCGAGGAGCTTCCGCTCCTTCTGCGGCCGGGAGGGATGCCGGCGGAGGAAATCGAGGACTTCCTGGGCGAGCCTCTGAGGCATCCGGACGGCCGGAGCAGCCGGCGCTCTCCGGGGACGCGGTATCGCCATTACGCCCCAACGATCCCGGTGAGGGTCTGGCATCCGGAGGCCCCCTTTGAAGCGACCGGAATGGAGCTGGAACGGTGGGGCTTCATGGGGCTTACCGTCCCCCCGGCGCACTTCGGGAGGGCTCTGCGCTTTGAGTCGGTCGAGAACTATGCGCGGGGGCTCTTTTCCGGATTTCGTGCCCTCGAAGCGGAGGGGCTGTTGGGGATCGTCGCGGAGTGGCCGCCCGCCGCGGGGGTGGGGCTGGGCCTGCGGGATCGGATCCGCCGCGCGGAACAGGCGTGACCGTTCGGGTAATAAAGCCCTTGCGCTTTCTTCGTTTTCGTTTAAAGTTTTGGCGGAACGCCGTCAGGGGGCCATGGTGAGCGGCTCAGCCGGAGGACGGGAGATCTCTGCCCTGGAGGAATGATTGATGCGTTGGACTATTTTTGCTCTATCCATTGGAGCGGCGGTTACATCCATTGTTCACGGAGTTTTTATACTTTTGAGTTCGCTGTCGGGCGTGCCCTCGACGGACGTTCTCCCCATCTGGCGGGCCTCCATGCCCCTCGCCTCCGTCGTCCCCGCGATGATTGGGGGCCTCCTGGCGTTCAACAGGAGCCGATGGGGTGCCGTCTTCTTCGCCTTGGGGACGGCCCTCTGCTCCTTTGCCCCCAGAGAGATATGGGCCTATGGCGGGATTTACCTCTTCTGTGCCCTTCTTTGCTTCTTCCTGCGTTCCAGTCCCGACCGATACGACTATGACTACGACTACGACGACGCCGAGGATTACGAAGGCGAGGACGAGGAAGCGGAAGACGAGGAGGACGAACGGGATTACGAAGCGGCTTTTGAGCGCAGCCGCCTCCGTGGAGCAAAGCATGAGGCGAAGCCCGCCGCCTCGATAGAGCCGACCGGAAAAGAGGGCCATAAGGTCAGGAGGCGGACCTCCAAGACCTGCCCCACCTGTGGAGCGACCGTGGCCATTGAGCACCGTTTCTGCCCCAACTGCGGGGCGAGCCTCCATATTCCGGTCCAGGTCCAGGAACATCGGGAGGAAACGGTCGTCCCAGAATCCGACCTGACGATGGAAGCGGAGCCCGTCGAGAAGGTTCAGGCTGTGTCGCCGTCCGAGGCGGCTGGGCCGGAAGAGCCTGATCTTGAGGCCGAACGCGCCGCACCGGAGGCCGATGCTCCACGCACAGCCGCCCGGCCGCTTGCCGTGGACAGGAGCGAAAGGGACGAATACGAGGACGAAGACGCTCTGTACGAGCGGGTAGAACCTCTCCCGCCCCACAAGGTGATCGTTCGCCCCATCCGGGAGGAGTCGGGCCTTCCGCGCCGCCCCATCGACCTCGACGTTGAGCCCGACGTCGCCTACCACGAGTTCTCGCAGTACGCGCGGCGCCGTAAGAGGCGCCGCAGCTCCGCCGGCCGACGGGTGCTGGGCTTCCTGCTGCTCATGTTCATCGTGGGTGGTACCCTGTGGTTCCTGCTGGGACTCCGGAAGCTTCCCCCGGACGACCTGCCCCCCCTTGTCCAGCCCAACCTCATCATCGAGAGCGAGAAAAAATCGGAGGACATCCCCGTGGTGCAGCCCGTCACCCCCGCTAGGGACCTGACGAGCATCCTGTCTTCCTTCTCTCCAGACCTCTCCCTGAAACGCGGCATCACGACGGGCACGGACGTGAACCTGAGGGAGGATCATTCGACCTCCTCCAAGTCCCTGACGCGCCTTTCGGTGAACACGGTCGTGTCCATAACGGGTACCTGGGAGGGGCAGGCGGGAAAGTTCAAGGGGACGTGGTACCGAATTCGTTCCAACGAGAGGGAGGGGTGGATCTTTGGCCGATACCTTCAGCCGCTGGGCGAACCGCTGCCCACGGGGTATGCCGCAGCCTTCATCATGGCCTTTGGCGGAGATCGCGCCGCCCTGACGCAAAAGCTGGGACAGCCCACCAAGAACACGGACGCCGTCATGGAGTGGGCCGGAGTGAGCGCCGGTTTTTCGGGCGATGAGGTCACGCATCTGAAGGTTTCGACAAAGCGCGACCTGCCCAATAAGCTGAGGGTCGGTATGTCGCAGGAGGCGCTCTTTAAGGCCATGGGGTACCCCACGTCCCTATCTCAGCGGCAGATTCAGTACCGAGAGGGAGGAAAGGCATCCCTGACCTTCCAATTGGGCAAGGACGGACTAGTACAGAGTATCGCGGTGGATACCGATCGATAGATACGCGTCAACGCGAACGAAAAGAGGGGGCTAGGCCCCCTCTTTTCGTATGTGCACGCTCCGATGCGGAGTCTGATTGATTGGCCGAAGGGCGGTGCGCTGCCCGTTAGCCGTTAATCGGACGTCTGGGCGGCAAGCGCCCTCAGGCCGTCCTCGAGGAACTGGAGAGGACGATACCCAAGGATGCGGGCGGCTCGTTCGATGGAGGCCGAGGAGTGGCGGATGTCGCCCTCCCGTGCCGGCTCGTGGACCGGCTGGACGGTGCGGTCGGGCGCGAAGTTGGCAGCGATGAGCGACAGGAGCTCGTTCAGGGTGACGCTTTTCCCGCAGGCGACGTTGAACACGCCGCCTGTTGCGTCCGGGGCATCGGTCAGGGCTGCCAGCAGGTTGGCCAGGACCACGTTGTAGACGGGGCAGAAGTCCCGCGTCGCCGTCCCGTCCCCGTAGAGGACGGGAGATTCGCCCTTTCGGACAGCATCGATCCAGCGCGGGATGACGGGGGCGTAGGCCCCTTCGGGGTCCTGCCTTGGCCCGAAGACGTTGAAATAGCGAAGGCCGATGCAGTCAACGTGATAGAGGCGGGTCCACAGGTTGGCGTAAAGCTCGTTTACGGCCTTGGTCAGCGCGTAAGGGGAAAGGCAGGCCCCCGTTTCCGCTTCGATCTGGGGGAGGCGTTGAGCGTCCCCGTAGACGGCGCTGGATGAGGCGTAGACCACCCGGCGCGCGCCTCCCTTTCGCGCGGCCTCAAGGACGTTGACGAAACCCTCGGCGTTGACGCGGCTGAACCGCGCTGGGGCCTCTATGGAGCCCGGCACGGACGCCAGGGCCGCGTGGTGGAGGACGAAGTCGGCCCCCTCGGCCGCCTCCAGACACTGTTCGGGGTCGGTGATGGTTCCCTCGATAAAGCGAAGGCGGGCGCCAGAGTCAGGGCCGGCCGCCTCGACGGCGAGCTCAAGGTTTTGCTGACGCCCCGCGCTGAGGTCGTCCAATGCGGTGACCCTCTGTCCCATGGAGAGCAGGGCCTCCACAAGGTGTGAACCGATAAAACCAGCCGCCCCCGTGACCAACCAGCAGTGCTCTTTCCCCTGGAGCGCGGGGAACATCGGGTGAAGCGTTCGATACTGCGACATCGGCTTCTCGCTCAATGACGCCATCTCCTTTTCATCTGTTGTCCTTCCCGGTCGCCACGTCCAGCATCGCGACGTTCCACGTCCCGCTGAGGGACAAGGCGGAGTAGTAGATGCGGCGCCGTCCGTTGCCCAGGGGCACCAGCGAGGAGCGGTAAACCCTCTTTCCCTCAAAGTGGTACGCGGGAGTGAAGGGTTTCCCTTCGACCTTCCATGAAAGCCCGTCGCCGCTTCCGAGGAAGAGCTCTGCTTCGTAGCCGCGTTCGGCCGCCGTCGTCAGGAGGATGCGGAGGACCCCCTTGTCATCGGCCACGTCGAGGTGCCATGGGGCGTTCAGGGGGAACGGCGCGCTGACCGCGGTGCGCACCGGATCGCCCCAATGGCGCCCGTCGGGCCCTGAGCGCCGAACGATGAAGCGCTCTCCGCCCTCGCAGTCCACCGTCCAGAGCGCGTACTCCCCGTTCAGGAAAAGCGCGCTTGGCGAGAGAAACTTACGGTCCAGCCCCGTGGGGCGCCTTTCCTCCAAGACCGCCTCGGGCGGCGTCCAGTGGACCCCGTCACGGGAGGTCATCAACAGGATTCGATTCTCCGTTTCCGAGCTGAAGACCGCCGTCCAGCGATAATAGTACAGCAGCTCGCCGTCCTTCGCCAGGAGGAGCGAGGGGTCCGAGTGGAACTCCGCGCGGGCTCCGTTCCGTGGCCTGAGCGGGACGCGGGCCAGGGGAGGGTGCAGCCCTTCCGGGACCGTCCACTGGATGCCGTCGTAGGAAACGCAGAACTCCGGGTTCTCGTGGTAGTCGGTCCCAAGGGGATAGGGCGTCATGGCCATGAGCCACGTCCAGCCTCCGGCCCCCCAGCCCTGGGGGACGTGGAGGACGTCGGGATGCGTGGCCTCGCCGGACCCGTCGGAGGTCGGCAGGTTCAGGAGGATGGGGGAGTGATCCGGAACGGCCCCGTTCAGGCGAGCGAAGGGAGAGCGGAAGGCCCGTTGAGGATTCCGCTCCATGACCCACGACCGAAGCGCCGGAACGCAGAGGCCCACGCGGCGCAGGCCCTTCTCTGCCTCGCGGACGAGGCCGTAGAGCATCTGTCCCGGACTTTTCCCCTTAAGGCTCAGGGCCAGCAGGACGAGCGCCGGCAGCGCGCAGAGCGCCGTCACGGTCAGCCTCATCGGATCGAGAGCTCCTCCCGCATCCTTTGGAACGCGGCAAGGGCCTGCTGCGGCCCGATGTCCGCGAGGCAATCCTTGGGGCAGTCGTAGTTGCGGCAGCCGGCGAGAGGGCAGGTGACGCGGACCTCCCGAAACCAGGGCATACGGAAGCCCATCTCCCAGGCGTCGGTGACGCCGAAGAAGCCTAGCGTCGGCGTCCCGACGAGGGCGGCCAGGTGGAGGGGGCCCGTGTCGTTGCCGACGGCGGCGGTGCAGGACTGCGCCAGGGCCGCCATGAGGGAGAAGTCCGCCCTTCCCACGAGGTTCAACACGAGGGGGCTTGCGAGCGCTCCGGCGATCTCCTGAGCCGTCCGCATCTCCCTCTCGCCGTGGCCGTTCAGGACGACGCCCCACCCCTGGCCGACGAGGGGACGAAGGAAGTCGATCCAGTGAGGGATGGGCCAGAACTTCTGGGGCTTGCTGGCGCCGATGATGCAGAGGAGGCGCCGCGGGGGCAGGGGCTTCAGCATGGCCTGCGCCTGAGCCCTGTCGTTTTCCGTCGTGAAGATGGCCGGTTCGAGGCGGCTGGTGAAGTCCACGCCCAGCGCGTCCAGGTACTCCCAGTGCGTCGTGGTGTAGGCGAACTGAAGTCCGCTGTTGTACCCCAGCCGGATGGGGGCCTTGCTGAGGAGGGCGGTGAGGGCGGCGGCGGCGCCTCGGTGCTGGCTGACCAGCCACTGGTATCGGCCGCGTATCCGGCGGATGACGGAGAAAAAGCTCCAGGGGCGCTTGAGGTCCCAGAAGAGGAGGTCGTCGATGTACGGCTGCCCGCCGAGGATGCCGCCGTATTCCTTCTGCGTAAGGAACGTCAGCCGCGTTCCGGGAAAGGCCTTCTTGAAGGCCCGCGCGCCGGCGGCGCACTGCAGCACGTCCCCGAAGGCGCTGAAGCGAATCCACAACACCCTGTCCCCGTCCTTTGGACGAACGATGCTCATGTTGCCCTACCTCTCTCCGCTCTTTTGCAATTTGCCGTCGCCCTGCGCCGCCTCGAGGATGAGGTCGCGCCACAGAGCGGCGGACCTGGCCACGGAAAAGCGTTCGGCGGCCTGGATCAGGTCCGCGTGAGGCAGGGGATCGAGGAGCGCGTCCCGCATCGCGCGCGCAAGCGCCGAAACGTCGCCCACGGGGACCAGACGTCCCCAGCGGCCGCCCTCCAGGACCTCCCGCGGTCCGCTTCGACAATCCGTGGCGACGACGTTGGTTCCGCATGCCATGGCCTCCGCCAGGACGCTGCCGAACCCCTCGCAACGGGAGGAAAGCACCAGCGCAGAAGCCCGCGCCATCCATGCGTAGGGATTCGTCTGATGCCCCGCAAAGCACACGCAGTCCTCCAGGCCGAGCGTCGCGGTCAACGCCTCAAGGCGTCCCCTCTCTGGACCCTCTCCAAGGAGGACGAGGCGCGCTGCGAGGCCGGCCTCCTCCCGGAAGATTTGGAAGGCCCGCAGCAGATCGTCGTAGGCCTTCAGGGCCACCAGACGGCCCACGGCCAGCAGCACGGGGACCTCCTCTCCTAGCCACGGGTGGTCCACCGGAGCCTTCGCCTGTTCCGGCATGGAGGGGTCCACGATAGGGTTGTAGATGACGCGTGCCTTCTCGGCGGGGACGATGCCAAGGGCCGTCAGGTCCTCCGCGACGCCCTGCGACACGCAGACGACGTAACGGGCCTTACGATAGAGCGATCGGGCGCGGAGCCTCCGCCGCAGGCGGGAGAGCGCCGATCCGCCCGCTATGCGCTGACTGAGCGTGCTGTGCTCCGAGGCGACGAGGGAGAAGGAGAAGCCCCACAGCGCCTTTGCCCACGCGGCCAGCAGGTTGGTCATGTGTCCGAAGGAGAGGACGACGTCCGGCCGAGCCGCCCTCAGGGCTCGGCCCAGTTTGGAGGTAGGGAGGAGCAGGGCAAGGGGCTGGCTGGTGCAGCCGAGTTCATGAACCTCGATGTGTTGCGGAAGGAGGCTGCGAAGGGCCCCACCCCGACGGAGGACGAGGCAGGTGGGGCGGACTCCCAGGTCGGAAAGCCCTTTGGCGAGGTTCACCGCGACGCGCTGAAGCCCGCCGATCTCCAGGTCGGGGCAGAGGAGGAGGACCCTGGGAAATGCCGCTCGTTCTGGAACGTCAGCTTCTTTTTGCCTTGACGCCGCCACGGTCGATGCTCGTGATCTTCAATCGGCGTGTGCCGCGGGGGATCTTGACGTGGACCTCGTCGCCGATGGCGTGTCCGAGGATCGCCTGGCCGACGGGGCTCTTCTGGGAGATGCGCTGAACCGCTGAAGCGCTTTCCTTGTTGGAACTGGAGAGCTCCTCGGAGCCCACCAGGGTGTAGGTATAGTCCTTCTTCGAGTCGAGGTCCCGAAGCGAAACCGTCAGGCCGATGCCCACCCGATTCGTGTCCAGGTTGGCCTCGTCGACGACGTTGACCTTGGAGAGCATCACCTCCAGCTCCATGATGCGCCCCTCGACCCTGCTCTGCTCGTCCTTGGCTGCGGCGTACTCCGCGTTCTCGCTGAGGTCGCCGAAGGCGCGGGCCTCCTCAAGCTGACGGGCGACCTCCAGCCGACGGACCGTCCGAAGGTTCGTCAACTCGGCCGTCATGCTCTCAAAACCGCTCCGCGTCACCACCGATTGATTGTCGTTCTTCCTGCTCACCACTTGAAGCCTCCTGAAAAGCTCTGTCTTCACGATCCGGTCCAGTTCCGCCGAAATCATTGGCTGGGGCGTATTTTAACATATTTTTGCCCTTCCTGGCGACGGGCCTTGAGCGCGCGCAGGGCGGGGATGGACGTTTTGGATCGCCCCCTTGTCGCGCTCCGCCCTTTGCCCCATGGCGTTCGGCTCCATGGTTTGATAGAATAAACTCAGCGTAAGGAGCGCGTGGGGCTCTGTCCCCCGCCTTCGTGGCCTGGGGGATATTCAAACGTCCTTGGGTCACCGGCTTTAAAACGTCGAATTTTTAAAAGGGGAGATTGCAATGTCGCAGGAGTTTACCAGGGGTCTTTCCTACTCGGTCGCAGACTCGCGCGTCGACCTGGTCAACGCACTTTTCCGTCGCGTCTATCAGTGGATGGCGATCGGGCTGATCCTGACGGCCGTCACCGCCTACGGGGTCGCGTCCAACGGGACCCTGATGAGGATGTTCTACGGCTCGGCGATGCCGCTCTTCGTCGTCGCCATCGCCACGGTGGGCCTTGTGTTTGCGTTGAGTTCGGGGATCCGGCGCATCTCAGCCGGAGCCGCCTCGGCCCTGTTCGTGATCTACAGCGTGTTGAACGGCCTGCTCTGTTCGGGAGTGCTCCTGCTCTACGCGCAGGAGTCCGTGTACTCCGCCTTCTTCTCCACGGCAGGGATGTTCGCCGTCATGAGCGTCTACGGGCTTTACACCCGGCGCGACCTGACGTCGCTCGGCAGCTTTCTGTACATGGGGCTCATCGGGCTCATCATCTCCGGCCTCGTCAACCTGTTTGTCCGGTCCACCATGGTGGAGTTCGTGACCAGCATCGTCGGCGTCGTCGTCTTTCTTGGGTTGACCGCCTATGACACGCAGACGATCCGCCGGATGGGGGATGAGATCGAGGACGGAGAGGACGGCGTGACGATCCGCAAGGCGGCCGTTCTGGGCGCCCTTTCGCTCTACCTCGACTTCATCAACATCTTCCTCTACCTCCTGCGCCTCTTTGGAAAGCGCCGCTGACGGTCGGCCGATATCCTTGGCAAGAAACTGATCTTTAGGTTAAAATAAGCAGGGAGTCCCCGTCGCGGCGAGACGGGGACTCCCTGCTTTATGAGGGCAGGTGACTTTTCGGCCGTTTGATGCCGCCTTTGTTGCCATCAGTGGCTGAAGTGATGGAGCGGGCGCCGAGGGTGCAGGTATAATTCAGGGGCGCCGTAGGGCTGACAGGGCCAAAATGACGCCTACTCCGCCGCAGCTTTCAGCGAGCATGGAACTTTATCCCCCGCCAAGCAGGGGGCATTTCGGTAAAACCTTGAGGAGGGAACAGCATGAGTGACAGAAAGCTGGAGTTCTACGGTGGAGGATGGATGGCGTTTTTACCGTTTGTGATCTTTCTCTCTCTGATCCTTTTGACGACGTTCTTCTGGGGGTCCATCTCCGATGGGGCCCTCTGGGTTCCGGCGTTTCTGGCGTTGATCGTCACCTTCTTTTTCTCCAAGGATAAGGCACATTACGCGGATGTGGTTATCTCCGGCATCGCCAGCAAGGAGGCGATCACGCCGGTGATCTGCTGGCTGTGGGCGGGCGTGTTCTCCCGGTTGCTGCGCGTTTCCGGACTTGCGGCGGCCATTGCCGGCTACGCCGCAGGGCTTGGCGTAGGGAGCACGGCGTTCCTCATCATCACTTTCCTGGCGTCCTGCCTGTTTGCCACGGCGAGCGGTACCGGCTTTGGCACCATCGCGGCGGCCATGGGGGTCCTGTACCCGGCGGGCGTCGAGTTGGGGTGCCATCCCGCCCTGCTGGCCGGGCTCATCATATCGGGTGCCGCCTTCGGCGACAACCTGGCCCCCGTTTCGGACACCACCATCTGCTCCGCCACCTCTCAGGGGGTGGATGTGCCCGGCGTCGTTCGCTCCCGGTTCAAGTACTCCTTCGTCGCAGCCTGCATTACCATCGCGATAGCCGTCTTTCTCGCTACGAAACTGGACACGGCGGCCTCCGCGGTCAGCACGGATTTCTCCTATGACCCCAGGGCCTTCTGGATGCTTGTGGCGGTGCTTCTGACGCTTGTTCTGGCCATGAAGACGGGGGATATCATCATCGCAACGACGATAGGCATTGTGGCCGCTGCGGTGATTGGCGTTGCCGCCGGCCAGTTCGATCTCCTGCAGGTCGACGCCGCCAATCCTGCGAAAACTGCCCTGATCGCGGTTCACGGTGAGGGGCTGGACCGGACGGTGGATGGCATCTTCTACATGGGCCTGGCCAGCATGCTTCAGGTCTGTATCCTGGCGCTGCTCCTCTTTGGCTCCATCGCCATCATGCGCGCCGGCGGTGGGGACAAGAAACTCCTGAACGCCCTTGGCGCGGTGGCCTCCACCGCCTGTGGTGCGGAGGTCGTGATCTCCCTGATGGTCATTATCCTGTCGGCGGTGATGGGGCTGAACGCCCCTGCCATCCTGGCGGTTGGCGCTTCCTTCGCTAAACCGCTGTCGGAGAAGTACGGCTTCACGGGGTATCGGGCGGCTAACCTGCTGGATGCACAGTCCAACACGCTCGTTTACTCCATGCCTTGGACCCCTGCCGTGATCTACACCATCAGCTTTGCGGCGGGGACGAAGGCTCCCCTGGCGGCCATTCAGGTTACGCCGTTCGTCGTTTACGGCTACGTGCTCATGTTCGTGATGTTTGCCTCGATTTTCCTGGGGATTGGCCGGGACGATGGTCGTGAGATACTGAAGAAGAAGGGCCCGCAGGGGGAGTGATTGAAGTTACGGGGGGCGGATGTGCCGGCGTCGGCCCCTGCTCGTGTCCGAACGGGACAATGTGTGGAGAACGCAGATCCGCCTGGAAGCGGCGGATAATTATCGATACATAAATAAATTTACGGAGGCAATGCGCATTCATGGCAGAGAAAACTGCAAGGCCGCGTCGAAGGCCCAAGGCATCCGGCGTCGGGAAGGGCAAGGAGCACCTGAGCTTCATCCCCCTGGGAGGGCTCGGCGAGATTGGAAAGAACATGTACGTGGTGGAGTACGGGGACGACATGATCGTCATCGACAGCGGGCTGATGTTCCCCGACCAGGAGCTTCCCGGCATCGACTACATCGTGCCCGACATCTCCTACCTCGAGGCCAATCGCGAGAAGGTCCTGGCCATCCTCATCACCCATGGGCACGAGGATCACACGGGAGGACTTCCCTACGTCCTGCCGCGGCTGAACGTCCCGCTCTACGGCACCAGGCTGACGCTAGGGTTGATCAAGAACAAGCTGCAGGAGGACCTGCCCAACTTCCGGCCGAAATTCAACGAGGTCAAGGCAGGCGATGTCGTCCAGATCGGTCCCTTCAAGATTCGCTTCATCGCCGTTGCGCACTCCATCCCGGACGGCGTGGCCCTGTCCATCGAAACGCCGCTGGGCCGCATCGTCCACACGGGGGACTTCAAGCTGGACTCTACCCCCATCGACGGGCGCATAACGGACTACGGCGCGTTCGCCGAGGAGGGGGACAAGGGGGTGCTCCTCCTGACGTCGGATTCCACGAACGCTGAGCGCAAGGGATTCACCCCCTCCGAACGCATCATCAGCGGCACCCTGGACCAGCTCTACCGCAATTACAGGTCGCGGCGTATCATCATCTCCTCCTTCGCCAGCAACGTCCACCGTGTTCAGCAGGTTGTGGACGTCGCCATGCGTTTCAACCGCAAGATCGCCTTCCTGGGCCGCAGCATGGTCCGCAACGTGGAGCTGGCCCGGGAGCTGGGATACCTCAAGCTGGACCAGAAGATGATCGTCCCCGTCGAGGACATCGGCAGGGTGCCGGACAACCAGCTGGTCATCATGACGACGGGCAGCCAGGGGGAGCCCTTCTCCGGCCTCGTGATGATGAGCCGCGGGGAACACCGCATGGTCACCCTCGGAAGCCACGATGCCGTGTTCCTCTTGGCGTCCGTCATACCGGGCAACGAGAAGCTGGTCAACAACACGATCAACCGCCTGTTCGCGCTGGGATGCGAGGTGGTCTACGAGCCGGGCAGGCAGACTCACGTTTCCGGCCACGCCTCCTCGGAGGAGCTGAAGATCGTCCTGAACCTGGTGCGCCCCAGCTATTTCGTTCCGGTCCACGGGGAATACCGCCATCTGGTGCGCCACTCCCAGCTGGCGCAGGAGGTGGGGGTCCCCCCCCGGAACGTCTTCATCATGGCGAACGGCGACGTGCTCACCTTCACGAAGGGAGTCCAGCCGAAGCTGAAGGGGCACGTGCAGTCCGGCGCCGTCCTGATCGACGGAAATGCGGTGGGCGGGATGAAGAGCGACGTCGTGCGGGAGCGCCGGGACCTGGCCGAGGACGGCGTGATGGTGGTCGCTGCGACCCTCGGCGAAAAGGGGGCGCTGGCGGCCCCCCTGGCGATCGAAACGCAGGGCGTCTTCATCTCCGACGACCACAAGCGGGTGTTCGAGGAAGTCCGGGCCGCCGCCGAACGCGGCATCAAGGAGCTTGCGGGCAGTCGCTCCGTCGATCGTGAGGCCGTCGCGAAGGTCATCCGCAGCCGGGTCCGCGACGTCCTGCGGCGCCGAAACTACTCCTACGCCGTAGTCCTGCCCGTCATCTCCGTGATCGGAGAGGCCCGTGGCGTGGACGATACCTGGATGGAGAAGGACTTTTTCTAAGGGAATGCAGCGCGCCCGGTTGGCGGGCGGTTCGGCGGATTCTTTCCCCGGTTTGACGTTTGAGGTGATGCAGCGGTGGCTTTTAACGTGGAAACCCTTGTATTGGGCGCCGTGCAGGGGCTCTGTGAGTTCCTGCCCATCAGCAGTTCCGGGCACCTCGCCCTGTTTCAGATGTTCTTTGGCCTTGACCAGGGAGGGCTCCTGTCCTTCGACGTCCTCCTGCACTGCGCCACCATGTTGGCCGTCCTCGTCTTCTTTTGGAAGGACGTCACAACGATCGCCGGGCAGTGGCTGCGGGGGCTCCTCTTCAGCTCGGAACGGGACCGGGAGGGGTGGAGGATGGGCTGGTTCATCCTGCTGTCCTCGGCAGTTACCGCCCTGGTGGGGCTGCCGCTCAAGGGGACGGTGGAACGGGCCATGACCTCGCCCCTTGCCGTGGGCGGCGGGCTGCTCCTGACCGGGACGATCCTCGCCCTGACGCCCCTCTTCGCGGACCGGCAGGGGAAGCTTAGCGCTGCTGCGGCCGTCGTCGTCGGCCTGGCTCAGGGCGCGGCCGTCCTGCCGGGGATATCCCGCTCCGGCGCGACGATCGCGGCGGGGCTTTTGATGGGGCTTGCCGTCGGCGAGGCCTTTCGGTTCTCCTTCCTGATCTCCATCCCCGCGGTCTTGGGGGCGACGCTCCTGGAGCTCCTGAATATCCATCGCGCCGGGACAGTCGCCGCGCTTCCGGAGGGCTGGGCCTGGGCGGCCGCGGTGGCCTTTGTCCTGGGATGGCTCTCGCTTCGCCTCCTGCGCTGCCTGGTCTTGTCCGGGCGGTGGGCGTATTTCGGGTTTTACTGCCTGCTGGTCGGGTCGGCCGCCATCCTCGTGGCCCTGGACCTCTTTTAGGGATGGGCTTTATGACGGAGCGACCTGTTGCCGTGCCTCAGAGCGAGGGACCCCTGCGCGTGCGGCTGGCTTCCAGCAGCCCCCGCCGTCGGGCCCTGTTGACCGACCTCGGATGGGACCTTGAGGTCCTTTCGCCGGACGTGGACGAGTCCCGCCGCCCGGGAGAAGGACCGGCGGAACTCTGTGAGCGCCTTGCCCGCCTCAAGGCCACGGCCTGCGCTGCGGACGACGACCTCCCCGTCGTCGCTGCGGACACCGTCGTCGCAATCGACGGTCTGGTGCTGGGCAAGCCGGCGGATCGCCACGGGGCCTGCGCGATGCTTCGAAGGCTTCAGGGACGGACCCACGAGGTGATGACCGGGCTTGCCGTCTTCTGGCGAGGACGGCTTCTCTCCTGCGTGGAGCGGACCTCCGTCACCTTTCGCCCCCTGAGTGAGGAGGCCGTCTGTGCCTATGCCGCCTCGGGCGAAGGTGACGACAAAGCGGGGGCCTACGCGATACAGGGGCTTGGGGGGCTTTTAGTCTCCGGGATTCGGGGGGACTACTTCAACGTCGTGGGGCTTCCCCTCTGTCGCCTTGGGCAGATGATGGAGTCCCTCGGCTTTTGTCTGAACGGGATGCTTGTGGGGTCCCGGTCCGACGTTTGCGTGGAAAAACGCTCTCCGGTTTCCGAGGGCGAAGTGGAGGTTTGAACATGTTTCGTCGTTGTTTCTTGTGGTTGACGCTCCTGCTTGCTGCGGCTTGTGCCCTCCCCGGCCTGCTGCCGCGATGGCGCGCCGAGAGCGCGAACCGGACGGTGGCGATCGTCACCGATTTTCGGTCGATCCTGCCCCTGGCGCGCAGCGCGGGGCTCTCGACCTCCGAGGCCCTGAGCCGGCTTAAGGGGAAAGGGTTGAGCGGGCTCATGGTGAGTGAGCTGACGGGAGAGGACCTGGAGAACGGGATCGGCCCGGCGGTGATGCTGAGCCTGAGGAAAGGCGCTGGGGAGGGGCAGGGGACGCTGCTCTCCATCATGCCGGAGAGCCCGCACGCCGAACGCCTGTCGCAATGGCTGCGCATCCGCCTTATGGCGTCGGCTGACGCGCTCTCCGCGGGGCCGGTGACCCTGCCGATCCCCGTTAACATGATGAAAAACGTCGGCGTCATCCCGGACGTCGAGGGACTCGAGGCGGCAAAGGCGGCAGAGCTCCCCGTCTTTTATCGCCCCGCTCAGACGCTCGGCTGGCTCGTGGCGAACGCGGCGGACGCACTTCGGGCGACGGCGGACGCCTATCCCATCGCCGCCTTTGCCCCGGCAGGTGAGATCGTCCCCGGCTACCCCGACGTCAGCGCCATTGCCTCCGTTTCCCGTGGGCGCGGGATTCCCGTCGCCTCCGTTGAGTTCTCCCGCCAGGTCGGGGCTGGCGCGCTCGACGCCGCGGCCTTTCCCCTCCTCCTACCCCTGCACAGCGTCACCAACGAGGAGCTGATGGCACGCAACATCACAAGCCGGGCGCTGCGCGAGCGGTTCCTTCGCGCCGCCGTGGAGCGGAGCGTCCGCCTGCTGGTGGTGCGCCCTTCCCCCCAGAACATGGGGACCTCCACCTTCGACGACGTGGTCCGGGAGGTCGCCGCACTCGCCGACGCTCTGATCTCCCATGGCTTCACCATGGGTTGGCCCCGCCCGGCGTTCGAGGGCGGATGGGAGGCCACGGCTCCCTGGCCTGCGGTCGCCCTGGCGGCCCTCCTGCTCCTGATGTCCTGGCGCCTCGCAGCCCGCATGAGCGCCTGCGCGTCGGGGCCGGTGGGGCTGCGCGCCGCGTCGCTCTTTGCCGCCTCGACCGCGATCCTGGCCCTCCTGCTGTTCAAGTTCCCTGCGGCGGCCCGCCTGGCCGGGGCCCTCGCCGCCCCCCTCGTCGTGACGGAGGCCGCTCTGACCGCGCTGGACTTCCAGGGACGCCTGCCTCTGTGGCAGAGGATTGTCGAGGCCTTCGGGATCGCTGTTGTGGGCGGATTGGTCCTGGCCGCCCTCTTCAGCGTCCCGTCCTACATGCTGCGGCTCAAGACCTTCTCCGGAGTGAAGCTGACGCTCCTCCTGCCGCCGCTTTTGGTGTTGCTCCACGACCTCAAAAACCGCGTTCACCCGGAATCCCTGACGGCCCTCCTCCGTCGCCCACCGCTGTGGGGAGAGCTCCTGCTCGGCGGGGTACTGTTGGTCGGTCTGGCCATCATGCTGTTCCGAAGCGACAACGTCCGGTTCATCCCCGGCTTTGAGGCCAGGGTGCGGGAATTTCTTGAGCGCCTGCTCGTCGCACGGCCCCGAAGTAAGGAAGTCTTCCTCGGATACCCTTGTCTGTTGCTCCTGGCCTTCCTCGTCAAACGAGGGCTGTGGGCGCACTATCGAGAGGTCCTGCGCATCGGTGTGGTCCTGGGCTTCTCGTCCGTAGTGAACAGCTTCTGCCATTTTCACACGCCCATCCTGTTCATCCTCCTGAGGGAGTTCAACGGGCTCTGGACCGGGCTGCTCGTTGGGGCGCTCCTCGTGGCGGCCGTTCGCTGGCTCCTGCTGCCCCTTCTGAGGACGATGCGCCCGCTGATGGAATGAGCCGTCGCTATCGCGTTGCCCTGGCCGGCTATTACGGCTTCGGCAACCTGGGGGACGAGCTCCTGCTGCGAGCCTCGTTGGAGGCGCTTGATCGCTGTGGCGTCAGGCGCGATCGGGTTGTGGTGCTGTCCAGCGCCCCGAAGGAAACCTCTTGCGTCCTCGGCGCGGACTCCGTGGACCGTTGGAGCTTTTCTGCCGTGCGAGGGGCCCTGCGGTCCAGCGATACGTTACTTTTGGGGGGCGGAGGGCTCTTTCAGGACAGCACGAGCCTACACTCCTGCCTCTGGTATTGGGGGCTGGTCCGCCTGGCGCGCCTGTGTGGGGCGCGCCCCTGGGCCCTGGGGCAGTCGATCGGTCCTTTGAAACGACGCACGGCGCGATGGCTGACCCGGACGGCGCTGAACTCCTGCGCGGTGCTTCAGCTTCGGGACGGCCCCTCCATGGAGTGGGCACGGCGTCTTGGGGTTCCGGCGATGCCGGGGGCGGACCTGGCCCTGACGCTTGAGATGCCACGGGACGCGGCCCCTGTGGAGAGAGGGAGACTCCTCGTAAACCTGAGGCCCGTCGCGGGGCCTGAGCGGTTCGTCGAGCTTGCCGCGTCGTGCGTCGACGCCTTTGACGGCGAGCGGGTGGGCGTTGCCATGTCGCCCGAGGACTACGAGCTTTTGGAAGGGGCGAGGCGGACGGGGCGGCTGCGGATCGAGCGCACGGTCCTCGTGAAGAGCGCGTCGGACGTCGCGTCCCTCTGGAGCCCGGCAACGGGAGCCGTCGGGATGCGCCTGCACTTCGCCGTCCTGTCGGCGATCTACGGGACGCCGCTGGCCCTCCTCTCCTACGACCCCAAGACGGCGGCCTTTGCGGAGTGGGTGGGACTCCCCGGAGGGGGAAGCCCTGCGGAGGGGGCCTTGAAGCTGGTCCGCCCGCGCCTGCCGATCACCCCTGAAAGGGTTCGCGAGGACGTGGCCGCCCTTTGCCGGGCGGCGCTCTCCGAGGCATGATAGGACGTCCCCGCTTTCCCAGGCTCAAATTCAAATTTTCAAACGGATAGGCGCCGGAACGCGCATCCGTGCTTTTCATTAGGAGGTCCCTGCGTTATACTTAAGGAAACGCTGATGAAATCGTTTTGCCCGTCCCCGCAGGGGGAGCCGGTCAACTGCACCGCGATTCAGTGAGGCATTGCATTTTAGCGGGCCGCCCCCGAAGGGGGGCAACAGGCGGTCGCCGCCTTGCGAGCCCCATGTAAATTTTGCGATAGATGAAATGGCTCGTGCGCATGGAAGCTACAGCGGCGTGCAACTCGTTCTCTGGCGGTGATTGTATTGGACAAACGTCGTATTGATGAGCTGGGCATCCGTTATGTTGAGAAGTTCTCCCTCTATGAGGAGTACGCCTCACGCATACGCAATCTGGTTCAGGACCTTATCGAGGGAGAGGGGGTGGAATTTCAGGCGATCGAGGGATGGGCGCAGAAGCCGGACGAGATGCTTAGAGCCCTGAACTCGCTGGACGAAGACAGCCTCTCAGGGGTGGACTTGGTGACGGTCCGGGTGCTTTTGCGCTTCCCGGAGGACGTTCAGCAGATCGAAGAGGTCGTCCGCTCGGAGTTTGACGTCGATATGGGGCGTTCCATCCCGTCGAGCGGGTTGGAGGACCCCTTCCGCTTCGGCTATCCCGCGGTGGTCTACACGCTTTCGCTCTCGGAAACGCGCTCCACGCTCCGCGAGTGGGCGAAGTACAGGGGCCTCAGCTTCCGGCTTGAGTTGAGGACGATGCTCCAGGACGCCTGGGCCGCCATCGCACCCAGGGTGGACCTGAACGTCAGCACGGTTTCCGAGAAGAAGCTGAAGCGCAAGCTGGTGCGCCTGGCGGCGCTTTTGGAGGAGGCCGATGAGGGCTTCCTGGCCCTTCGCGCGCAGGTCGGCGACGAGGCGCTCCTCGTGCCGCCCTCGCCGCAGGCCCGGCGGCGGCCTCAGGAGCCGCTTGTCGCCGAGCGCACCTTTACGGACGATGAGCTGTACAATTACTTCAAGGAGGACCCCGGCCTGCTGGGCACGTGGAACGCCATCGCGCTCAAGGCAGGGTTCCCGCCCTTCGTTCCGGATTCGGACTACCTGAAGGAGAGCTTCGGCTGCCTCTGCCGGATCTTCCGCGCTGCGGGGATCGACACGATCTCCGACGTTCGGGAGTTCCTACGGGAGATGGCGGAGGACGACCGGGGGCTGAGGCAACTTCAGGGCGTGCGCATGGACGTCCGGCGCAAGGACGTTTCGTGGCGCATGGACCCCTTCTCCGCCCTCTTCCTGCTGGTCCTGAACTCCCGGTGGGACGTCCTGAAGGACAAGGACCTCGTGAAGCTGGGGATCAAGCGCGGCAACGATCGCATTTTAGGCATCGACTGACTTCGCCTGCCGTTTTTGCGGAGGGGGGAATGGGATTTGCAGGTTGTGCTGCTTTGGATGCTCATCTCGTATTTGATCGGCTCTCTGCCCACGGGCTACCTCGTCGTGCGCCTCACTCGCGGAATCGACATTCGGACGGTGGGGTCGGGTTCCATCGGGGCGACGAACGTTCGCCGCGCCCTGGGGCAGGGATGGGCGGTCTTCGTCACGATCGTGGACATGTCCAAGGGGGCACTGGCGCTCCTGCTGGCGGCTCACGCCGGAACGACCTCCCACGAGCTCGTCGCGCTCTCCGCCTTCGCGGCGGTGGTGGGGCACAACTACCCGATATGGCTTAAGTTTCACGGCGGAAAGGGCGTCGCGACCACCTACGGCACCATGTTCTTCGTCTGGCCCTACAACTCCTTCGCCATCGTCCTGATGTGCGGCGCAATATGGTATGGCGTCATGTCCTGCACCCGCTACGTTTCCCTGGCCTCCATGCTGTCCCTTCTGATGCTGCCCGCCTTCTTCTGGATGCTGGGGGCCCCGTGGCAGTTTCAGCTCCTGGCCCTGGCCTTGGCGCTCCTCTCGATCTTCCGTCATCGCTCCAACATCTCCCGCCTGCTGCAGGGGAAGGAAAACCGCGTTTAGACGGGGGCAACGACCTTTGACTCGAAACGCTGTTCCGACCGGCCTTGACGAGGCCGTTTCGGTTGCGCCTGCTGTGCGGCAGCCATGGAAACGGTGAGGTGCTTTCTCGACCCCGTGCGGGGAGGTCGGGAAAGCACTGTTTGTTTCATGGCGGACCTGAGCGGCGGGCGGGGAGGGAGTTTCTCCGGGACGCTGCACCGCACCTCCCGCAGGAGGACGGTCCGCCTGATCGTGGACGAGCGTGGCCTCACCGTCCTCGTCCCGCGTCTTTTCCGACCCGAGAGGGACCTGGAGGGCCTTTTGGAGCGAAACCTGGATTGGATCCTTCAGGGGTTGAGCCGGGCCTCTCTGCGCCCTCGCGACGCGGGGCGAGCCCCCATTGCTCTGCCGGGGGTGGTGCGCCTCCCGGCCCTCTCCGAGGAGTGGCGGGTTGAGGTTGCGGAGGCGGCGCGCGCGTCGGCGTTCGAGGGGATCATCCCTCTGCCTTCGGGCCTCAGCCGGGCGGAGGCACTGCGGGCCCTGAGGGATTGGGTGCGCCTTCGCGCAAGGCAGATGCTGCCGCCCATGCTGCTGGAGCTGGCGGCGGAGCAGGGACTGACCGTGGCCCGTGTCGCTGTGAAGGAGATGCGCAGCCGCTGGGGCAGCTGTTCGGCGCGCCATAACGTCAACCTCAACTCCAGGCTCCTCTTTTTGTCACCCGACCTCGTGAGGCACGTCATGCTGCACGAGCTGTGCCATATGGCGGAGATGAACCACAGTCCGGCCTTCTACGCCAGGCTTCGAGCCATGGACCCCGAAACGGACCGCCACCGACAGGAACTGCGCTCCGCGTGGTGCTGCCTGCCCCCCTGGGCCTCCGAACCGCTGTAGTCGCTAAGGAAGCGCTGATTAATCTTCAAAAGTTGTTGAAAGCAATCAAGGAGCATCA